>JBDTJV010000578.1:0-5116 GCA_039935675.1 Ginsengibacter sp.
TTAATGCTTCAAAAGAGTTTGAGGAAGATGTTATGAAATTTATTGAATCGTTTGAAAATTTGCGACGTTGAATTTCAAATTAATTTTAGAAAAGTTTATCAGCAGTTAAAAGTGGTTGATAAAGTAAAGTAACAGCAATTACAAAAGTTTATAGGATGGGGAAAAACTTTTATAAATTAATTATTGGCAAAAGCAAAATTGCTTACGTGTTCAGGGCAATCAGGTTATTATAGTCTGTTTTCTTCATAATCAATTCTACCAATCCAATTAGCTAATAATTTTTTAAAATTTGGAAATTGATTAGAGAAGAACAAAATAATGCATGGAAAAGAATTAAAATCCTAATCATTTAAGCCCTTTCCGTCAAGAATTGCCTTCTCATATTTTTCAATTCTTGACTCGCGGGTTTTTGATTGTTTAGGTTGAGAAAAATAAAGAAGATATCCTCTCTGGCGCCCGGGAGTCAATGATTGGAAAGCCCTTTTCAGTTCATTATCTTCACTTAATTTCTTTTCAAATTCTTCTGGCATACCGAATTCTTTCGTTTTTTTCATTGGTACTTTCAAACCAGCTTTGTCAACTTCAATGGCCTCATAGATATAAGCTTTGAGAGTAGATTTTAGTTTGGTTATCTCTTTAATATTCGTAAACCGGGCCTGGCGCCCCGCCTGCACATTTGCTGTTTGTTGAATTAAAATTGAATGCTCATCTTTTAATAAAGATCCTTTGAAAAACAGGAGCGCGCAGTATTCTTTAAATCCATGAATCAAAACAATATTATTACCCTCAAAAGAATAGCACGGATTCCCCCATTTTAATTCTTCATTGAGGCCGCAATCGACAATGATTGCTCTAAGCAACTTAAATTCTTTTTGCCATTTTGTATCTTTTTCAAAATACCAATCAACTTTAGCATTCATATATTTAATTTTTAAAGTTGCCTGTAATAAATTTAAATTATTAGACCATAAGCTGTTAATCAAAATACTTTGAACTTAAATAAAACAAGGATTAAAAATGATGTATTTTACCAGATATTTATTCTTTCTTTCTCAGGTAGATACATCGAATCCCCCGGTTGCAAATTAAAAGCCTTATAAAAAGGTGTTGTGTTCATCAGCGGCCCATTTACACGCCACATGGGAGGAGAATGTGGATTGTTATTGATCCAGTAGCGCAGGTATTGATCTTTCATTTTTACCCGCCAAATTTTTGCAATTGAAATAAAGAACCGCTGATCGGGTGTATAAACGTCATCAACCTTGGATGTATCATGTCCTTCTTTCGTCATTTTAAATGCATCATAAGCAATGGATACGCCGCCAATGTCTGCAGTATTTTCCCCTAGTGTCATTGCGCCCTTTACATGCAAAGTATCTAAAACGGTAAACGTATTATACAGGTCGACTACCTGTTGCGTTTTTGCTTTGAACTTTTTATAATCCTCGGCTGTCCACCAGTTTTTCACATTGCCATACTTATCAAATTGCGCGCCCTGGTCGTCAAATGTATGAGTCATTTCATGACCGATCACCATGCCAATGCCGCCATAGTTAAGTGCGTCATCCGCGTTGTTGTCAAAATACGGAGGCTGCAGGATGGCTGCAGGAAAAACAATTTCATTGGCAGAGGGGTTATTATAAGCTGTTACCGTTGAAGGCGTGGTAAACCATTCTGTCCTGTCCACCGGTTTATTCAATTTTGCCAGGTCATATTGGTAATTGCCGGAAGCAGCCGATACTATATTCTGAAAGTAATTGCCTTTTACTATAGTTACCTTGCTGTAATCTCTCCACTTATCAGGGTATCCTATTTTTTTTGTCATCGCAAATAATTTCTCTTTCGCTTTTTGTTTCGTGCTATCACTCATCCAATCCAGCTTGTCTATTCTTGCTGCTAAAGCCTGCTCTAAATTATTAACAAGGTCGAGTGCACGTTTTTTAGCGGCTTCCGAAAAATACTTTTTTACATACAACTGCCCAAGTGCCTGGCCCAGTGACCCATCCACATTACTGGCCATGATCTCACCACGTGATTTTTGTACTGCCTGGCCAGACAAAACTTTGTTGAACTCAAATGAGGCATCAACAAAAGGCTTGCTCAGTACATCAGCATAGTTACTGATTGAAAAAGCCTGAAGGTAAATTTTCCAGTCGCTGATGGGAATGGATTTCAAAAGGGCATTAAGTTTATCATAATAGGCAGGTTGCTCCACATCAATAGAATCTGTTTTCGCACCCAAATCATTCAACACATTCGGCCAGCCAATATTTGGTTGGCGCCTTGAAAGCTCGGCCACAGGCATTTTGTTATAATTGGAATTTACATCCCGCAATTCAACTCTCGTTTTATGCGAGGAAGCTATTTGCTTTTCTATGTTATATACAATCTCAGCATCTTTTTTGGCTTTTGCCGAATCGTTGCCGGTGAGTGTAAAAAAATTCGTAAGATAGGTTTTGTATGCCTGCTGAATCCCAACAGTTGACGGATCAGTTTTGAAATAATAATCCCGGTCGGGCAGGCCAATTCCTGTTTGGTAGGCATGCGCAATATTAAGGTTGCTGTTTTTATTGTCGGGACCTACACCAAAACCTAAAATAGAATTATTCTCCATTTTTGCTTCAATGGCTACAAACTTCATTAAAGAACCAATATCACTGATGCTGTCAACACTGGCGAGCAGGGGCTTGATGGGGTTATAACCCAATTGATTGATTGCATTGGTATCCATGCCTGAAGCATAAAAATCACCAACCTTTTGTTCAATACTTCCCGAAGCATTGTTGGCTTTTGAAACGCTATCGAGTATACCCTGCAATCGCAACCGTTGGGGATAATTCATAAACATATATGCACCCACACCTGATTGGGAAGGAGGTATCTGAGCAGTATCATACCATATTTTATTAACATACATGAAAAAATTGTTTCCGGGTTTAATGCTCGAATCAATCCCTGTTATGCGCTCAACAACGGCTTTATCTTTGCCATCTTTGCATGCCACCATAAAACACAACACGGTAAAAAGAAAAAATAATTTTTTCATTAACGAATTTTTAAAAATGAATGATTAGTAATCTAAAATAAATGTACGTTATGATCACAAATAAAATTATTTTTTCTGGATTGGTGGTAACAAGATTATTAGTAAATAGCTTAGGTTAGAAATTATAACCGTAAGGAACCACGAAATCCCCTTGCAGCATAGTAAGATTCGGCACCATTGTGATATACAAAAACAGTATCATAGCGACAATCGCAAAAAAGAGCACCACCGAGTTTTCTAATTTCCGAAGGGGTTTGAATCCAACTCGATGTTTTCAAATCGAATTTTCTCCCGGTAATGATGTACTGCAACTTCCTGTATTCTTCTTCAGATAAAAGTTCAATTCCCATATTGTTTGCCATATTCATTGCGCTGTCGATTGGTTTATTTTCTTTTCGTGCATTCAAAGCTTCCTGATCATAACAAATGCTTCGACGTCCCTTTGGGCTTTCCAATGAACAATCATAAAAAATAAATTCGCCTGACTTTTTATCTTCTTCGATTACACATGGTTCACCTCCTGTTCTTTCCATCTCGTACAACGACCATAATTTACCAGACTTTAACTCAAGTTTTGCATTCACTTTTGCCCATTCAACCTCTTCATGAAGATGCTTATTTTTCTCAAAACGGGCTTTTAAGAGATTGATAAATTCTCCTTGTTTTTCAGGTGATACTTTTTTATTATTAATCATGGTGTTGATTTATTGAGTAACTGAAATCATTTTTTTGTTGGGAGGCCTGAAATACCAGGAAACTATGGTCAGTGCCAAGAGAAACATAGCGGGAAGCATTTCTTTTACAGAATCATTTAAAGCAATATGCGAAAGAATAGCTCCCGACATGACAAAGAAAAAGCCGGCGTAAGCCCATTCCTTTAGTAAACCAAATTTAGGAATAAGCACTGCGATAACTCCTAAAATTTTCCAAATCCCCAGTATAGTGAGGATATATATCGGAAAGCCCAAATGCCTGATCATGTCGACTCCGCCTTGTCCTGTATTACCTTTGAATAATTGGACAGCCCCGGTTGAAACCATTCCTAAAGCCAACCAGGCAGTGGCAATCCAATAAATGATTTTGTTTCTCCTTTTCATTAACTCTTATTTTAATTTGCTTACAACATCCTGAAGTCTGTTATGCGCCATGTTGATTCCCTGGGCAAAAGGCAACTTCAATACCTGGTCTCTTTGTTTGCCTGATTCATATATTACGTGCATGTTCAATTTGCTCTTGTTGTCAGCGAGAAGTTCAAATTCATAGATCTCAAGTTGAACACCAAAAGGCGTATTTTCCATTTCAAATGTTCTTATGATTTTTTGATTTGGGTTAAGTTCATGAATTACACCAGTAGCTCCAAATAGTTTTTTTCCATTGGCGTCCAAAGTTTCAAATTGATAATTACCGAACTTTTTACTTTCCAGCTTTAAAACTTTGGTTCCCATCCATTGCTCAACAATTTCAGGATCTTCATACGCTTTAAAAAGTAATTCGACGGGCAAATCAAATTCTCTTGTAATTACCAGGTCTTGTTTGCCATCTTCGGCGCTGATTTTTGTTTTTTGTTCCATTTTAATTGTTTTTATATTTTTTCATTACATCTTCCAATTTATTAAACCGGTCGTCCCACATCTTGCGAAATGGTTCAATGAATTCGGCTATCTCTTTCATTTTCTGAGGATTTAATTGATAATATATTTCTCTTCCGGTTTGTTGTTGTTTCAGTAATTCGCACTCGGTGAGTATTTGCAAGTGTTTTGAGATGGTAGGCCTGGCTGTGTTGAAGTTTGATGCTATGGCACCTGCCGTCATAGTTTGGGAAGCAAGGAGTAGGAGAATGGTTCTTCTTGTCGGATCAGCTATTGCTTGAAATACGTCTCTTCTTAAATTCATTCGTCTGTTTTTGATTTTGTGATCTCTGGCTCATGAATAGATTTATGTAGCTATCTGACTACAAATATATGCGTAGTTATTTAACTACACAATTTTTCTTTAATTTTTTCCACCGTATTTTTTTATTGATATATACCTAAATAGTAAATAGACAAATTACCGTGATTTATATTTTGA
>JBDTJV010000579.1:0-3945 GCA_039935675.1 Ginsengibacter sp.
ATTATTACGGGCGAAAAAGGGGAAGGTAAATTGACAAGGCAAGGACTCGAAGAATATGTTTCGGACTGTGTGATTTTATTGGACCACCGCATCAACAATCAAATCTCAACCCGAAGATTAAGGATTGTAAAATACCGTGGTTCTGTGCATGGCACCAATGAATATCCTTTTCTCATCGATGAAGATGGCATTTCTGTATTGCCCGTCACATCCCTGCAACTGGATAAGAAAGTTTCTAACCAAAAAGTGTCTTCCGGTATTCCCTCGCTGGATGCCATGCTGGGAGGCAAAGGATTTTTCAGAGGCAGCAGCATTCTTGTTTCCGGTACAGCAGGATCCGGTAAAACAAGCATAGCTTCCTTTTTTGCCAATGCAGCTTGCTTTCGCAAAGAACGATGCCTTTATTTAGCGTTTGAAGAATCCCCCGACCAGATCATTAGAAATATGAGATCGATTAACCTTGACCTGCAGCAACATGTCACTAACGGTTATTTGAAGTTTCATTCTTCCCGCCCTACTTTATATGGGCTTGAAATGCACCTGGTTGTATTTTATAAGCTCGTTAAACAATTTAAACCCAAAGTTGTTATACTCGATCCTATTACCAACCTGGCAACTGTTGGCGACTTTAGCGAAGTAAAATCTATTCTCATCAGGCTAATTGATTTTTTGCAAAATGAGCAAATTACGGTCATATTTACTGCGCTTATATTCGATAATACTACCATGTCTCATCCGGATGAACAGGTTTCTTCTTTGGTAGATAACTGGCTGTCAGTTCAGGATATTGAATTAAACGGAGAACGAAACCGTGGCCTTCACATTTTAAAATCCCGCGGAATGAAAAACTCCAACCAGGTACGGGAATTTTTTATTACGGATGATGGGATCAGGATTGAGGAGGTGGCTATAGGACCTTTGGGGATACTTACGGGTTCTGCCCGGGAAAATTATAATCTGGAGATGGCTGCAGAAACAGCTTTTCGGGAAAGAGACTTATATAGGATCAATAAGGAAATAGAGACTAAAAAAATGATCCTTGATGCGAAAATTGTAGACCTCACTTCCCAATTTGAGTCAGAGAAAGCGGATATGAACCGCATTTTCAGAGAGGAGAAACTAAAAAAAGAAGTAACTGAGAAAAACCGTCAGCAAATGATGAAGAACCGTGGAAATAAAGATGGAAAGATCACTAAAAGAAACACCAAATAAATATGAGCGATAAATTGTGGGAATTAAAATTGTATGTAGCCGGCAATACTCCCAAATCACTAACAGCCTTAAATAATTTAAAAAAATATTGCGAAGAATATCTTCATGGGCAATATAAGATCGAAGTGGTCGATCTCTTAAAAAAGCCACAACTGGCTGAGGGCGACCAGATTTTTGCGGTTCCCACACTGGTAAAAAAAGTACCCGAGCCCATGAGAAAAATTATTGGAGATCTTTCAGACAAAGAAAAAGTATTGGTTGGCTTAAATATTGTACCCGTAAAAAAATAATGAAATTAAAGAATAGTTTAACTGGCACGAACGGCATTTTTTCGAAGGAGGTTCCTTCTCTCAAATTAAAATTATTTGTAACAGGAGCTTCTCCTAATTCAGCGCGTGCCATTGCTAATCTTAAAAGCATTTGTGAAAAATACCTGGATAAAAAATATGAACTTGAAATTATTGATGTGTATCAGCAACCTTTGAAAACGGAAGGAATTCAGATCATAGCATTGCCCATGCTTTTGAAATGTCTTCCTTTGCCCGTAAAAAAGCTCATCGGGGATTTGTCAGATACCTCAAAAGTCCTTAAGGGACTTGGCCTAAACCCTTAATCGATGAATGGATCAAAAACAAAAGAGCAGCTTGAGTTGGAAATTAGAGAACTGGTTCAGCAACTGGATGAAGCCAACGATACGATAGAAGCGATCCGCTCCGGTCAGATAGATGCGCTCATTGTTAAAAATAAAAACGGACCTGAAATTTATACGTTAAAAAGCGCCGACCAAACTTATCGTGTTTTCATCGAAAGAATGACAGAAGGGGCAGTTACTCTCAATGAGGATGGCGTTATTTTATACAGTAATTCACAACTGGCAACGATGTTAGATTTGCCACTCACAAAAATCATCGGTTCTTATTTCAAAGAATACCTCGACCCTTCTGCCACAAAGTCTTTTAATAAACTTTTTAAGAATGGATGGAAAGGAGAAAGCAAGGGGGAAATCAATTTATTATCTCATTCAAAAATAATAACTCCTGTTTTACTTTCTTTAAATACGCTGGCACTGGAAGAAGGTACCGCCTTAAGTTTGATCATTACCGATCTTACTGATCAAAAAGCCATTCAGCAAGAATTAAAAGAAAAGAATATTTTATTGGAATCTGCGAGGGCCACTTCAGAAAAACTAAATAATGAACTCGAGTTGCGTGTACAGGAAAGAACGCATGAGTTACTCCTTAGCCGTGAACATTTTAAATTCCTGGCTGATAATATTCCGGTAATTGTCTGGACCGCCTCTTCTGATGGCCATTACGATTATTTTAACCATCAATGGTACAACTATACCGGGTTAACGTTTGAACAATCCAAAGCAATGGGATGGAAGCCGGTAATCCATCCGGACGACCTGGCGGAAACTATGGTAGAATGGGAAAGTTCCAGGATCGAAGGAAAATCATTCAAAAAAGAGAATCGGTTACGTTCCGCTGATGGTTCTTATCGCTGGCACCTGGTGCAGGCTTTGCCTTTTAAAAGTAAGGAAGGGAAGATCCTTGCCTGGTTTGGTGTGGACACCGATATTGACGACCAGAAAAAGGATATGAAAAAGAAGGATGAATTCATCGGGATGGCCAGTCATGAATTAAAAACTCCGGTAACCAGTCTCAAGATATTTACGGAAATTATGTTGTTAGATGCTGAGGGAAAGGGTAATGCCAATGAAGTAGGAATGCTTCAGAAAATGGACAAACAAATCAATAAGCTAACGGTTTTAATAGGCGATCTGCTGGATGTGTCCAAAGCCAATTCAGGGAAACTGAAATATAATTTCGAAGAAATTGATTTTAATAAGCTGGTGGAAGAAATGATCAGTGAAGCTGAGGTAACATCCTCCAGGCATAAACTGGAATTGAAACTGGTGGATTCAGAAAATGTAAATGGTGACCGAAACAGGCTTGGCCAGGTAATTGCCAACTTTCTTTCCAACGCAATAAAATATTCTCCAAAAGCAGATAAAGTAGTCATCTTTTCAGAAAAAACGGATAAAGAGATCATTCTATCGGTGCGGGATTTTGGGATTGGAATTTCTGTGTCCGATCAGCCAAAAGTATTTAGCCGGTTCTTCAGAGTGAGTGAAAATACTTTTCCCGGCCTGGGACTGGGCCTTTATATCTGCAAAGAAATTATCGAACGACACGCGGGTTCTGTTTATTTCAAAAGCAAAGAAGGCAAAGGTTCTACCTTTTCTTTTTCGCTGCCGTTGAAAAAAACTGCTTAATTCTTTTCGCTTTATTTTGTAAGAATTTTTGAAACCTGTAACATGCCCGACCGTTATTTTGTTTTGAACAAACCTGCCAACATGGTTTCTCAATTTGTGAGCAGTCACCCGGTTCCTTTGTTGGGTAGTATTGGTTTTACATTTCCCGAAGGAACTCATGCCATTGGCAGGCTGGATAAAGATTCTGAAGGTTTGTTATTGCTCACAACGGATAAAAAGATTACCCAATTAATTTTCTCAGGGAAAAAGCCACACAAGCGTACTTACCTGGTGATGGTTCAAAATGAAATGACGGAAGATCAATTTAATCGTTTTTCAAAGGGGGTAAAAATTAAAATAAAAAATGGTGAAGAATACCTGGCGCGGCCAGATCAACTATTACGTGTAACCGACCCCGTTAGTTTATATCCCTGGGCAACTGATCGACGTGAAATTTATCCACATACGTGGCTGCT
>JBDTJV010000580.1:0-5643 GCA_039935675.1 Ginsengibacter sp.
CCGCCCATACTGACCAAAGGCAATGTGACTCCCGTTGTAGGGAAAAGATTTACGTTCACTGCCATATTTACCAATGCCTGTATCACCAATGTAAAACTGAGAGCGACGGCCAAAAATGCGCCAAATGCGTAAGGACATCGCTGAAATAATTTAATACTTCGGAATAGAAAAAGGAGGTAGATCAATAAAATGACCGTGCCTCCCACCAGTCCATACTCTTCAATAATTATTGCATAAATAAAATCACTGTAGGGATGCGGCAGAAAATTTCTTTCTTCACTTTTTCCCGGGCCTTTTCCAAATATGCCTCCAGTTGCGATAGCAATCTTAGCCTGTTGTATCTGGTATGATGCGTCCTCTTTATCTGCATACATAAAATCCTGTACGCGTTTGATCCAGGTTGGCATTCTGCCAAAACTTAAAACCGCGGGTAAATCTTTTGTTTCATGTTCCTCATGATCGTAATAATGAGAAGCAAGGGATATTAAAATAAATATCGGTATCAATGCCGCTAATACAACCAACATGATATGCCTCAATCTTACGCGGCCGATAAACATCAGGATCAACGCAGTACCGCCGATCAGCAAGGAAGTGGAAAGATTGGCAGGAGCGATCAATAAACAAATAATTCCCACAGGGATAATTAAAGGAAGAAATCCTTTTTTGAAATCCTTGATCACATTTTGTCTCCGGCTTAAAAGACGACTTATATACATGAATAGCGCCAGTTTTGCAAGATCAGAAGTTTGAAAAGTAAGATTGATAACCGGTAGTTTGATCCAGCGGCTGGCATCATTAATATGGCTGCCATATTTCAAAGTATAAAGCAAAAGAGGAACAGAAATAACAAAAAGAATAGAAGCGACTTTTGAATAGATAGTATAATTAACGCGGTGCGCAAAATAAATGATCAACACACCTAAACAGATATAACCAATCTGCCTGAATAAATAACTGGTTGTTGATTTATTCATTCGGTATGCAAGCGAGCCAATGCTACTATAAACTACCAGGATGCTTATCATAGTAAGCACGATCACGATTGCCCAGATCACTTTGTCGCCCTTTGTCCGGTTCAAAAAGTTACCAGTAACTTCCTGCGCGGAAGTTAAAGTATTGGACATTATTTGTTTTGCATCATTCATTTATGATCAATTCCTTTTTATAATTCAGAGATCGCGAACGGCCTCTATAAATTTCATCCCCCTATCCTCGTAATTTTTAAAGAGGTCAAAGCTTGCACAGGCTGGTGATAGCAGCACTATATCGCCATTCGCAGAGAAATGAAAAGCGGCCTGCACTGCTTCTTTCGCACTTTGAGTATTTACCATAAGCTGTACATCGTTGGCAAATGCTTCATGAATTTTACGGTTATCAACTCCCAAACAAACTATGGCCTTTACTTTTTCTTTTACCAGTTCTTTAATAAATGAATAATCATTTCCTTTGTCTACGCCACCCAAAATCAGGATTACCGGTTTAGTCATAGATTCCAATGCATACCAGGTACTATTTACATTAGTTGCTTTACTGTCATTGATAAATTCAACTCCCCGAATAGTTGCCACGGTCGACATTCGATGTTCAAGATTTTTAAACGTCTGGATCGCATCCCTGATCTTCTCTTTGCGAATGCCCATTACAGCGGATGAAATTCCTGCAGCCATTGTGTTATATTGGTTATGTTTTCCTTTAATCGCAAAATCTTCCACATTCATTTGCATTTCTTCGTTTTTCCATTTGAGATGCATTTGTTCATTTACGATGTAGGCTCCTTCGGGTAATTGCTTATTCATACTAATTGGTAATGAGTTAGACTTGTTTAAAAATTGATTCAAATATTTTTTTGTGACCGGATCATCATCATTATATATAAAAACATCTTTTTCATTTTGATTTTCTATGATCCTGAATTTGCTTTTTATATAATTTTCAAAATTGTATTCATACCTGTCCAGGTGATCTTCCGTAATGTTTGTAAGCACTGCCACATCCGGTTTAAAAGTTTTTATGTCATCTAATTGGAAAGAACTTATCTCAATCACGTACAATTTTTTGGGCGCCGTTGCTACCTGTCTCGCAAATGAAAATCCTATATTTCCAACCATCGCACAATCCAATCCCGCCGTCTCGCAAATGTGAAAAGTCAATGCGGTAGTAGTTGTCTTTCCATTGCTTCCGGTAATTCCGATGATCTTACTATCCCCTTTGAACCGGTATGCCCATTCAATCTCACTGATCAGTTCAATCCCTTTTTTCCTGATTTCTTTTACTATTTCATTCTTTTCAGCGATACCGGGGCTTTTGATAATCAGGGATGCTCTCAATATTTTTTGTTCTGAATGCTGCCCTTCTTCAAATTCAATTCCTGCTGCGTTCAATTCATTTTTGAATGCATCTTTAATGATTCCCCCATCACTTACAAAAACAGGTAGCCCCTTTTGTTTTGCAAGTAATGCTGCACCAATGCCGCTTTCGGCCGCACCTAATATTACAATTGTGTTTTCCATTGCTCGTTTTAATTGATCGGATTAAATCAAAAAAAAATGGTTCTTCACTGGTATGAATTTAACGGGCAAGAAAGCGATATCACAGGAATTGGTGTATTCTAACTTCCGTAATTCAAAAAACTGTTTTCATAAAGACATACATTCATCTTTTCTGATCTTTCATTTATATTTATCGTATCACCTCAATTTTAAAGTAACCACAGCCAATATCATCGATAGGATAGTGACTACCCAAAATCGCACAGCAATTTTGCTTTCATGATATCCTAACTTCTGATAATGATGATGTAAGGGGCTCATTAGAAATATCCTTCGGCCTTCCCCATATTTTCTTTTCGTGTATTTGAAATATGAAACCTGGATCATAACACTTAAAAGCTCAATCAAAAACACGAAACAAAAAATAGGAATCAATAATTCCTTGCGTACTATAATTGCCAGCGAAGCAATAATACCACCGAGCGCCAGGCTTCCGGTATCACCCATGAAGACCTGCGCCGGATAAGCATTGTACCACAAAAACCCTACACAAGCACCTACAAATGCTGCTATAAAAATTGATAATTCGCTCAGGTTTGGAATGTACATAATGTTCAGGTATTCTGCAATACGAACATCTCCACTTACAAAAACAAACACTCCCAATCCTAAACCAATGATGGCACTGACACCAGTGGCCAGTCCATCTAAACCGTCCGTAATATTAGCCCCATTAGATACTGCTGTTACAATAAAAATTACAACAAGTATATACAGAATGTAGGTGTAATTTTCCATGCTCGCAGGCAACAGCTTTGCATAATTAAATTCATGATTTTTTAAAAATGGAATCGTAGTAATCGGTGTTTTAACCGTTACAAAGCGATGCAACTGGCCTTCAGAATAAATCGTATCTTCTCCGACCTTGTGCTCTCCTCTTTGTGGAACAAACGTAGCCCCAGGCTTAGTTCCCATAATTTCACGTTTGACTACAACAGAGGGATTAAAATACAAAGTCGTGCCGATAATGATTCCCAGAATTACCTGGCCAAATATTTTAAACTTACCTGCAAGTCCATCTGCATTGGTTTTTTTATAGGCAATTCCTTTTTCACGCGAGATCTTTTTTGCCCTTAATTTTAAATAGTCATCCACGAAACCAATGATGCCCAGCCAAACGGTACAGAGAATCATTAACCTTACATAAACTTTATCAAGATTTGCCAACAAAAGGGTGGGGATCAAAATGGCCAATAGAATAATGATTCCTCCCATGGTTGGTGTTCCACTTTTCATTTTTTCTCCCGCCAAACCGAGCTCCCGTACTGATTCTCCGATCTGTTTTTTCTTAAGGAACCTTATCAATACTTTTCCATAAACCATTGTAATGGTAAGGGACAACAAAACTGTAACCAACACTCGGAATGTAATAAAATGGACAAGCCCGCTACCGGGAAATTTGATTCCATTTTTTGCAAACCATTCAAAAAGTTGATACAGCATTTTTATTATTTTATGAGCACCTAAATCCTTCGGTGAAAACTTAGAAAAAAGGCCTGTGGCCTCCTAAATCTTCCATGGGAAGACTTTGGCAAAAGCCTGGGTTAATTATTTATTGATTGCTTATATATTTATTTTTATACGTTTATTATTTTTCCATCAAAAGAAACATTTCTGCCAACACTTCTTTATCATCAAAATGATTTTTTACTCCCTTGATTTCCTGGTATTTTTCATGCCCTTTGCCTGCAACCAAAATGATGTCTTTTTTTTTCGAAAGAGTGACTGCAGTTCTAATTGCTTCTTTTCTATCCGTTATTGAAATGCATTTTTTTCTTGCAGTTATCGGAATTCCTTTTTCCATTTCATGAATGATCTCGTCCGGATCTTCATTGCGTGGATTATCTGAAGTAAAAATCACTTTATCGCTATATTCAGCAGCCACTTCAGCCATTTCAGGCCTTTTTGTTCTGTCCCGATTTCCACCACATCCAACAACTGTAATAATCTTTTCTTCTTCCTGGCGAAGATTTTTGATAGTGGCTAAAACATTCAATAATGCATCCGGTGTATGTGCATAATCTACAATTCCAACTATTTTTTCATTTAGAGAAACCATATAATCGAACCTGCCTTCAGCGCCGGTTGTGTTACTTAAAATTTGTAACACATTTGAGCTTTCTTCGCCGAGACAAATAGCGGCCCCATAAACAGCCAATAAATTATAAGCATTAAAAGTTCCTATCAGCCTGAAATGGACCTGGATATCATTGACCATTAATTCCAATCCTAAGAGGGAATCCTCAACGATCAGGCCTTTGAAATCCGCCATCGTTTTCAAGCTGTATAAATATTTTTTTGCTTTGGTATTTTGCAACATAACCGTGCCTCGTTTATCATCTGCATTGCTCAAAGCAAAAGCAGAAGATGGCAACGAATCGAA
This sequence comes from Ginsengibacter sp., assembly GCA_039935675.1. Classification (GTDB taxonomy): domain Bacteria; phylum Bacteroidota; class Bacteroidia; order Chitinophagales; family Chitinophagaceae; genus Ginsengibacter. The sequence continues at coordinate 4,936 of JBDTJV010000580.1, forward strand.
GAAGGATTTTTTTACCCGGATGTATTCCTCAAATGTTTTGTGATAATCCAAATGGTCGTGTGTGATATTGCTAAATATCCCTCCAGCAAACCGGAGTTCGTCTACCCGATGTTGATGAATAGCGTGTGAGCTCACTTCCATAAAAACATGAGTACATCCGGCTTCAACCATTTTTGCTAAAAGCGCATTCAAATGAATGGAATCGGGTGTGGTATGCGTCGATGGCAAAATATCTTCTTCAATCTGATTTTGAACCGTACTTATCAAACCACATTTATAACCGATAGAAGTGAAAAGTTTGAATAATAATGTGGCAATTGTTGTCTTACCATTAGTACCTGTTACTCCTACCAATTTTAGTTTTTCAGAAACACGGCCGTAAAAATTATGTGCCATCACTGCCAAAGCTTTTGCGCTGTTTTCCACTAATACAAAATGAATATTCTCATTCAGTATTGCAGGCATATTTTCGCAAACAATTGCAATTGCTCCATTGGTTATTGCCTGTTCGATAAATTGGTGGCCATCTGCCAATGTCCCTTTAATAGCAACAAAGCAGGATCCGGTATTCACATTTCGTGAATCGATCTGTAAATCTTTTATCTCGATGGAGGTGTCACCCACTACCGAATCGAGATTTACCTTGTATAATATTTGTTGCAATGATGCCATTAATTCAATTCAATTTTTATTGTTGAGCCTTTATTG
>JBDTJV010000581.1:0-7888 GCA_039935675.1 Ginsengibacter sp.
TTTTGGTATAAGTGCCTATGATCCGATAGATGCGGCCGGAATTGGAATAGCTTTTATCAAATGAAGTTTCGTAACGCACATAACCTGCTACAAGCAATGCACACGCCAATCCAATCACTAAACCCGACAGGCTTATTAGCGCATTTATTCTTTCTTTTTTAAAACTGCGAATGGCTAATAAAAAATAATTTTTAAACATCTTTTTTAATTTTCAAGTTTTCCATTACTCACTTCTCAAACATTCCACCGGATTGGCCAACGCGGCTTTTATCGCCTTGAAACTAATAGTCATCAATGCAATTAATAATGCTAAAATTCCTGCGATTAAAAATACCCACCATGAAATATTGATACGATAAGCGAAGCCTTCGAGCCATTTATTGATTGCCCACCACGCAATGGGAGTAGCGATAATAATTGCGACGAGTATTAATTTTAAAAAGTCTTTGCTTAATAATTTCACTATTCCGGCAACACTGGCTCCCAATACTTTTCTGATACCTATTTCTTTTGTTTTTACCTGTGCGGTAAATGTTGCCAAACCAAATAATCCTAAGCAGGAAATAAAAATGGCGATACCCGCAAAAACATTGAACAGAGTGCCTGTGCGTTGGTCGGTGTTGTATTGCTTTTCAAAAGCCTTGTCTAAAAAAGTATAGCTGAAAGGGCTATCGCCCGCATATTTTTTATATTGATTTTCTACTGCTGCAATCGCGTCATGCGCATGATTACCCATGGTGCGCACGTACAGAATATTTTTATTGTTGGTATTAAAAAATATGAGGGGAGAAATTTTTTCTTTTAAAGATTTAAAATTAAAATCCTTCACCACGCCAAGAATAGTTCCTTTGTTTTCGTGAAAGGAAATCGACTGTCCAACATAAGGAGGTTTCAAGCCCATTTGCTTTACTGCGGTTTCATTTAAAATATAACAGGAACTGTCTGAAGGTGTTCCAATCTGGTCTTATTTCAGGTGATTTAATCCATTCAGATTGCAAAAAAGAACCTAATTGATTTAAAATAGGATGGATCATTTTACGTAGAGACGCGATGCATCGCGTCTCTACCGCGACAATCAACGACGCGGATTCACACCAATATATTTTCCGTAACCGTTTGCCCATCCAACATTCTTATAATACGATGGCTGTACCGCGCGTCGTGTTCACTATGTGTAACCATGATGATAGTAGTTCCCTGCTCATTTAGTTCCATCAGCATTTGCATTACGTCGTTCCCATTAGAGGAATCAAGGTTTCCCGTAGGTTCATCTGCAAGAATTAATTTTGGATTATTCACCACAGCTCTCGCTACGGCTACACGCTGCTGCTGTCCGCCGGATAATTGCTGTGGATAGTGATTTTTTCTATGCATGATTTGCACTTTGTCCAGAACCTGTTCAACACGTTTTTTTCTTTCATCCGCTTTTATACCAAGGTAGATCAATGGTAATTCAACATTTTCAAAAACAGTTAATTCGTCAATTAGATTAAAACTCTGGAAAACGAAACCAATGTTACGTTTGCGCAGGTCGGCCCTTTTTCTTTCATTAAAATGTGCCACCTCTATTCCGTTAAAAACAAAACTGCCGCTATCAGGATCGTCCAGCAATCCCAGGATATTCAGCAAGGTGGATTTTCCACAGCCTGAAGGTCCCATCACTGCTACAAATTCTCCATCATCTACCGAAAAAGAAAGTTTGTTGAGCGCCACTGTTTCCACTTCTTCAGTGCGGTAGATTTTTTCGAGGTCTTTAATTTTTATCATAATTTTTTATTTTGCTTTTGTTTTTGGATGGTAATTATTTTGAATGGCAAGAAATTTTTCTTTATAGATTTTAAACCTTTATTAAAAAATCATTATAAGGAAATACCGGGATAGAATTTATTTCACCAGGATTCACATGAACCGGGATTTTGATACAGGCTTTTTGTGTTTCACAAAAAGCTTTTGCTGAATTTATCTGCCAGGTTAAAAAGAAAGTGCAAAATAAACAAAGCATGATTATCGCTTTGGCCAAAAAACTTTTTTTCATAAAAGCTATTTTTAAAATTTTGAAATTAATTTTCTACATTAATCCTTCTTCAATACCAGTTCCTGCATATCACCATAATTCTCGTAACTGCTGGTTACCACTTTATCGCCTGGTTTTAATCCTTCCAATACTTCATAGTAATCCGGGTTTTGCCGCCCAAGTTGAATGTTTACTTTGTAGGCTTTTTTACCATCATCACTTACCTTAAAGATCCAGTTGCCCCCGGTTTGTTGGTAGAAACCTCCTTTAGGCAAAAGTAACGCCTGTGTTTCATCACTCAATGCCAGCCTTATCTGCAAGGTTTGGCCTCTCCTTATTCCAGAGGGAGCTTTACCTACAAATTCCATGTCTACCTGGAATCTGCCATTTGTTACCTGAGTGTATACTTTTTTTATCACCAGGTGATAGGTTGAATCGGCAAAATCAAAATCACCTTTTAAACCTATAAATATCCTCGATATATAATGTTCATCTATATCAACCCTTACTTTAAATCCGCTCAATACATCTATTTGACCTAATTGATCCCCTTTGTTTTTTGTCTGGCCTACTTCGGCATCAAGAGAAGTGAGCTGTCCATCAATAGGAGCGCGAACGATCAGGTCTCCCACTTTCTGACGCATTACCTTCAAAGCATTTTGAGAGCCGTCATATAATTGCTGTCCTTGTGTTGCCTGCTGCGCAGTCGATACGGAATCCTGTTGCAGTATCTTATCCGCCAGGTTTTTCTTTTGCACGTAATAGTTGTAATTATTTACCGCCTGCTGGTATTCCTGGGATCCAATTGCCTTTTGCGCATAGAGACCTTTATCTAATTTATAAATGCGTTCTGCTTCTTTTAATTCGCTTTCCACGTCTGTCATCTGGTTCAACTTGCCCACTGTATTTTGTTGTGCAGCATTTTTCGAGATCTGCATTTGCGTGAGCAAGTTGTAAACATTTGTTTGCTGGGTTACAAGACCTAATTGAAGATCAGTATTTGATAATCTGATTATGGGTTCTCCTTTCTTCATAATGGCCCCGTCGTCTACATACTTCTCTTCTACGCGGCCACCTTCTACCGCATCGAGGTAAATGGTTGTAAGTGGAAGTACCACGCCATTTACCGGGATAAATTCCTGGAAAGTTCCTTTTTGGATTTGGCTTATAGTGATACGGTCTGTATCTACATTCAATTTGCTTTTACCGGATGTGAAATAATAACTTAACCCGATCAATGCCACCACAGCAGCGATACCGAGGATAGTTAAGATTCTCTTCGTAGACCATTTCTTTTTTTCAATTACTCTGTCCATTTTTTTAGCCTTATCTGTTTATTTGAAATTGTAGGTTAATTTCCTTGTAATCTATACAATGCCATGCCATTATTTATCTTACTGTTTATCAATCAATTAAAAAAGATATTTTTATAAAAGTGTTCGGTTTTGATACAGTTGTCGTTCATTTTCGATACAAACGTTTTTTGCCGGGAATTTGAGTCATTTTTTAGAAGTAAGTTCTCATGCGGAACCTGTTTTTTCTGCGGCGCTGAATATCCCAATATTGTGCGGCGCTAAAAATTCTATTTTTCCCTTTTTTACAATTGCATGCCAGGGTTTCTTTTACTTCTGATGTAAGAAGTTCTAATTCTTTTATCGTTAAATTTTCTAACAATATGGTTGATTGAAGTTTCATGATTTTAATTTTTAATTTTGATTGAATGGTTTTCTTAGAATGCAAATTTTGCTGAGCGAAAATTTTTCCTGCGTCCTTGAATATTCCAAAATTGTGCGACGGTTAAATTTATTTTTCTTTCCTTTTTAAAATTTTTGCTGATGGTTTCTTTTACTTCTGAAGTAAGAAATTGTAATTCCTGTTGATCCAGGTTTTCCAGCAAATTGTTTGATTGAAGTTTCATAATCTTAATTTTTTAAATTTGATTTTTATTTTTTTGATTTAAACGGTTCTCTTTATTTTTAGTTACATTTTAAAAACTATTTTTTATTTTTCTGTTTACATAAGATTACAAACTTGTGCCAAAACATAACTTATTGATTTTCAATATTCTCCTTATTTATTTCAAAATGCTTGTGTTCGCTAATGATACAATGAATATCCGGTTTTGGAACAGGCTGCTGATCTTTGAAACATATTTTTAGTTTTATGAAAAGAATATTTTTAAATATGGTAATCTTGTAAACTTTTTAAAGTCATTTTGATCGACTGTTTGCTGTTCATTTTTATTTTATCCTAAAAAAATCGTATTAGTAAACAAGCAAATAGCCAGGATTTTTCTTTTAAATTTTTTATAAAAAAGAATTTTTTATGAATGTAAAAAATGCAACCATATTAATTATCGATGACGACACGGATGTTTTGACAGCTGTGAAATTATTACTGAAAACAGAAGTAAAAGAAGTCGTAACTGAGAAAAATCCTGAAAACATTCGCTATCTTTTATCCAAACAATCTTTTGACCTGATCCTTTTGGATATGAATTTTAATAGTTCTATCAATACCGGGAATGAAGGTATTTTCTGGTTAAAAAAGATACGGGAATTTGGATCAAAGGCTGATGTGATCATGATCACGGCTTATGGAGATATTGACTTGGCAGTGCGGTCACTTAAAGAGAGCGCTGCTGATTTTATGGTAAAGCCGTGGCACAATGAAAAACTATTGGAATGCATTAAAAAGAACCTGCGGGAAAAAGGCAAAATGTCAGATGAACGACCGGTTGGCGACTCATCCGTAATTGGAAAAGAGCTCATCGGCGATTCGAACGCGATGAAAGATATTTTTTTCAAAATAGAAAAGATTGCTCCGACAGATGCGAACATTCTTGTACTTGGTGAGAATGGAACCGGCAAGGATTTGATCGCAAAAGCTATTCACCAAAATTCATTGCGTGCTAAAAAACCATTTATAAAAGTTGATGTCGGGGCTTTGACAGAATCACTTTTTGAAAGTGAATTATTCGGTCATAAAAAAGGCGCTTTTACAGGCGCAGCTGAAGACAGGGAAGGAAGATTTGAAGCTGCAAACGGTGGTACATTATTCCTGGATGAAATTGGTAATATCACTTTACAACAGCAATCAAAATTATTGAGTGTTTTGCAAAACAGGCAAGTCACCAGGTTAGGAAGCAACATCTCCGTGAATATTGACATTCGTCTTATTTGCGCTACTAATGTGCCTTTGCAGGAATTGGCTAACGAAAACCGGTTTAGAAAGGATTTGATATACCGCATCAATACTGTAGAAATTATTGTTCCGCCATTGAGAAAAAGGGAAGCAGATATTATTCTGCTGGCCAATCATTTTGCAAATATATATTCGAGAAAATACCTCAAAACTCATTTGCAACTGGATGCAAAGGCAGTAGAGAAATTAAAGCAATATCCATTCCCGGGGAATGTTCGCGAACTCCAATACACCATGGAAAGAGCTGTAATTATGTCGGAGGGTGAAGTGTTAACTGCTGCTGATCTTATTTTTTCACCTATAGAATCTGTGGTTATAAAAGAAGAACAACCAAAAGATATGAACCTGAACGCCGTTGAAAAAAGCACCATTTTGCATGTGATAGAAAAACATCACGGAAATATCAGCAAAGCTGCCAAAGAATTGGGACTCACAAGAACTGCCTTATATCGAAGGCTGAGTAAATATGATATTTAGGTGAATATATTCCTCCAATTGTTCAAAACCAAAAGTTTGTAATTTTATGGACGTTCAAAAAAGATTGAGCAACGAGAAACAATTTGATCAATGGACTGATAAAAAAGATGGTGGCAGAATTTATTATTTTGAAATACCTGGTAAATATGGTTGGTTTTCAAGATATTTAAAAGAAACAGACGAAGGCGAAATTACATTAAGATTCTGGCAGGAGATATATGATGAAAAGCATGATTTAAGAGAAATTCATGAAAAGTATCCTCTTGATAAAGGGCATAAAAAATTAAAATAAAATGATAACAAATAAAGATATCTCTGAAAAACTTGTCTCTTATCTTCAGCACCAGGTAACACTAAAGGAATTGGTGTATTGGTGTGAGGATGCATTATTGCATAATAATTTTGAAGATGATCCCTCTCACAAGATCAGAAATATCCTTGCAAAAATCGGAAGCTCAGATGTAAAAAATTTCGGCCTTACATGGGAAGATTTTGAAGAAATAATGCACAAACTAGGCTACAGTTTACAAGTATTAGCCAGGGACGAAAACTAAAATACCACTGGTTTTTATTTTTAATTTCCGTTGCTTTAATTTTCTTTTTTATGTCAAAAAGATTTGAATTTAAAATTTTTATAAGGATATTGTTTTTGTTTATCACTTTGATGGTGGCTGCCTATTTATTAAACAACGGAACATTCGTTTATCTTTTTTTATTGGTCCCTGTCATTATTTATCAGCTGGTGGAATTATACCGTTTTCACGTCCGTACACAAAGTGAGCTGGACGAGTTTGTACAATCAATCAAGTATCGTGATTTTTCAAGGCACTTTAATGTAAGGAACGCTCCTATTGAATTACAGCAACTTCGGGATGGATTTAACCAGATCACTTCTACCTTTAAAGATATCAGTAAAGAAAAAGAAACATCGTTTCAGTATTTGCATAAAATATTGGAACTGGTGGATACCGGAATTATGTCTTTTTCGGTGAAAGAAGGGAAAATGATCTGGATGAATGAATCATTGAAAAAGATGTTGCAATTGCCTTTTGTAAAATCAATACATTCATTGAAAACGCGCGATGAACATTTATACAACGAGATCGTTTCACTTAAACCAGCTGAAAGTAAAATCGCTATTGTTCACCTTGAAAGCCGTTCTTTCAAAATATTACTTTCTGCGACTGCTTTTCAAACGGAAGGCGAAAAATTTATGCTGATTGCTTTTCAGAATATTAATGAGGCTTTGGATGAAACTGAGTCAAAAGCGTGGCAAAAATTGCTGAGTGTGATGACACATGAAATTATGAATTCAGTGGCTCCAATTTCTTCCCTTGCCGATACATTGAAGAACCGGCTTGAACAATCAATGAACCAAATCGATAATTCCCAGGGTGCCGTTCACGATCTTGAAATAGGAATTGAAACAATAAAACGAAGGAGCGAAAGTTTATTGAAATTTGCCGAAACATACCGCAATCTGAATAAAATAACCAAACCAAACCTGAAAAAAGTTTACGTGCGCGATCTGTTTGAAAATTTGTATCAATTGATGGAACCAACCCTTGATCAAAAAAATATTGAGATGGACATCGTTTTGAAAGACCCGGGACTGGAGGTTGAAGTGGATCCCAGTCTTATTGAACAGGTTTTAATAAATCTAATCGTAAATGCGAAAGAAGCCCTGAAAGATAAGCCTGGTGCTAAAATTATTCTTTCCGGATTGTTAAGTACGAAACAAAAACCATTAATAAAAGTTGCTGACAATGGAACCGGGATAGAGGAAGAGGTTTTAGAAAATATATTCATTCCATTTTTCAGCACCAAAAAAACGGGAAGTGGTATTGGATTGAGCTTATGCAAACAGATCATGATGCTTCACAAAGGAAATATTAATGTCCATTCAATTCCGGGTGAAGGCACTGTATTTACTCTTCAGTTTTGATTGATTCCTTTTTAATTGGCTACCGAAAAAGTATACCGGTAGCAATCACAAAATTCTTCATCGCACAATAATTTTTTGAGCGTTTTATCTTTCAGCACATCAATATAATCCATTGGTTTGTTATTGACATAAATGGTTCTGTAAATGAGCCTGATTCCGTGGCTGTAATCTACATACCAATTCACATGTCCGGTGTATAAAGGTTGGATTGGCTTTCCATCTAACTTTTGCCAGCCATATATAGCCAC
>JBDTJV010000582.1:0-2559 GCA_039935675.1 Ginsengibacter sp.
ACGATCGCCCTGCCTTACAAATACCTCGGTCACGACGGGAAATTGTATGACGGAAGAATTACCCTTGCGCCTTTTAGATCCGAGGTTTTAATCCAGGATGGGAGTAAATCTTCTTCCGCTACAACTCCGTCCACCTCCGTGCCTCGTATGAAAAAATAAGCGATGAAGTATTTATAAAATCGAGATAATTTTTTTTAAAGAAAAGAAAATAATAATCATTGCTAATTGTTGGTTTACTGCATCAATTTTGAAATACCTGGTGCTTTTGTATAAACCGTATCCGGCTAAGCTGTTTTTTTTATTGTAATGCGCCGTCAAATAAAACAAAGGATTAGAAACCATGTGCAATAGAAGTACAAAAAAATAAAAAAGAATTAGAAAATAATATCCAATTTATTTTTCAGAGATTTATATATTCAAAACTATTTTCAATAAATTATTTCATATATTTTAATAATCAGTAACTTTCCTTCATGAAAGAAAAACCTTACAACAAAAATCTCGTTATCATTATTGCAGCAGTAGCTGCTACCGGTGGACTTCTATTTGGGTTTGATACCGGAGTTATTTCAGGAGCCATTCCTTTTTTCCAACAGGATTTTCAGCTAAGCAATAGCATGGTTGAAAACATTACTACCGCAGGATTGGTCGGCGCGGTAATCGGTGCTATGTTTACGGGAAGGTTATCAGATATCTTCGGAAGAAAGAAAACGATATTGGCTGCCGCCATCATTTTTGTAATAGGAGCAGCGTGGTCAGGATGGGCTCCCAATCCGACTTTATTAATCATTTCCCGTTTATTTATCGGGCTGGCTATTGGTATCTCTTCTTTCTCAGTTCCTTTATACATTGCCGAAATTTCCCCCACTCATATTCGCGGACGTTTGGTGTCGTTGTTTCAACTTTTGATTACAATAGGCATCCTTGTTTCTTACCTGAGCGATCTCGCTTTTGCCAACAACAACAATGTAGAATCGTGGCGCCCAATGTTTTACGCCGGCATCATTCCGGGTTTTATTTTGCTGGTGGGAATGTTCTTTTTACCCGAAACTCCCAGGTGGCTGATGAGTAAAGGGCGTGAAGAAGAAAGTAGAAAAATTTTGAAACGAATTGAAGAACCTTCACTAATAGAAGATTCAATGAAGCGCATGAAAGAAGAAGTAGAGAAGGCCAAGGAAAAGGTTAATTTCCGTGAAGTCTTTCGTCCATGGCTAAGAAAAGCATTAATTATTGCTATTGGCATTATGTTCTTTCAACAATTTGTAGGAATAAATACAGTGATCTATTATAGTCCGAAAATTTTTATGATTGCCGGTTTTGAGGGAGCGCGCGCGGGCATTTGGGGTGCGGTGAGTGTAGGTGTAGTGAACGTGCTTTTTACCATTCTTTCTTTATTTATGATTGACAAATTAGGCCGCAGAAAACTTTATTTTATCGGTTTAGTTGGCATCGTTATTTCGCTTATTGGTTTGGGTCTCGCTTTTGCCTTTCACAGCAGCTTAGGAGAAAGTGGGAAATGGCTGGCCATTGGATTTGTTTGGATTTATATTGCCTTCTTTGCTATCAGCCTAGGGCCGCTTGGTTGGTTGATCATTTCAGAAATTTTCCCATTACGGATCAGGGGAATTGGTTCTTCCATCGGTTCTTTGTCCAACTGGCTTTTTAACGGCATTGTCGCTTTTACCTTTTTTAAAATTGTGAAACTATTTACCGCTTCAGGCGGTGGTATCATCACTAATGAGAAAATCTATGATGCTGCTACGAATTCGTTTTCGATGCAACCGGTGAACAATGGAAATCCCGCAGGAGCTTTCTGGTTTTATGCAGTGATAGGTATTATAGGAATCATCTGGGGCTATTTTTATATTCCTGAAACCAAAGGTATTGCTTTGGAAAAAATTGAAGAGCATTGGCGCCTGGGCGGAAAGCCAAGGGAATTGAAAAATATTATTTAAAAGATATCACAGGAAAGATTAAACCTTAAACCTGTCTTTTAATTTAAGTTGCTTTTTACGGTTCGAATTTACTTAATGAATTAATTCTTCTCTCCTGATTCATGCGTTAAAAAATACAGTAAAGCAACAAATTTTCCGGATTTTTATTTAGTTGAAATAGTACTTCACGATTTGTCCGGATTATGGGACACAGAAATTTTTTTATTCAAAACTCCTCAATTCATAATCTTTAAACTGGTAACTGGAAGTGGTTATAGTGCCCGTGTGTAAATGATACCACGGGCTTATTTCAGGCTCAATAAGATTGCTTAACACATAAATAGATTGGGCAGGGGAGTACCCTTCTGCCAATTTGAAAACTTTTTCGCCTTCCCTACCGGTTGCTTCATCAATAATAATAAAGCAATGGCCCGGGCTGCCGGGATGAATGATAACGGTGCCTGCCGCAAAATCGTTTGTTTTTTTTAATTCCTTTGGGAGCGAGATGGTGCTGGCATAATTATAAACCACGTCAAGATATTTACGCAGGCTTTCATGAGTATAAGGAGATGGCGTTCCTTTGATGAGTTTTATATCATTGCCCGCGGGCACCACTTTTAAGCCT
>JBDTJV010000583.1:0-3787 GCA_039935675.1 Ginsengibacter sp.
GCCTGGCGAAGAATAGCACTTTTGCCGCTCATATTTGGTCCCGTTAAAATGATGACTTGTTGAGATTGCGGGTCTAAGAAAATATCATTTTCAATATAACTTTCCCCCTGCGGCAGATTCCGTTCTATCACCGGGTGCCGGCTTGCTTTTAGTTCAAGTTCAAGCCCGGTATGCAGTTCAGGCTTTTTATATTTAAAATGCAAAGCGTTATTGGCAAAACATATAATACAATCCAAAACGGCAAAAACATGGCCGTTCATTTGCATGGCTGCAATGTAATCCTGCAATTCACTCAACAATTGCTCAAAAATATTTTGTTCAAGAGAAAGAATTTTATCTTCCGCTCCGGTAATTTTTTCTTCGTATTCTTTCAATTCCGGGGTAATGTATCTTTCGGCATTGGTGAGCGTTTGTTTACGAATCCAATTCTCAGGAACTTTTTCTTTGTGTGTATTCGTCACTTCAAGGTAATATCCAAACACATTATTGAATCCTATTTTTAAGGAAGAAATTCCCGTACGTTCTGTTTCTTTCTGCTGCAATTTTAGCAGGTGAGCCTTACCGTTAGTAACAATACTTTTTAATTCATCCAAGTCTTCATTTACTCCCAAAGCGATTATGTTTCCCTTGGAAACCGCTATTGGCGGGTTTTCTATGATCTCTTTAAAAATCTTTTCAGCAATGTATTTGCATGGGTTCAGCGAATCACCTAATCTTTTTAGATATTCATTTTTTGAAGATTCGCAAGTATCTTTTATTTGGCTGGCCAGTTTCAATCCTTTTCCAATATGCAATACTTCACGTGGATTTATTTTCTTTAAAGGGATTTTGCTTACCAGTCTTTCTATATCGCCGGCCTGCTTAATGCTTTGGGAGATTTTTGTTTTTTCTTCAGGAGACTTTATAAAATACTCAACGAGATTTTGCCTCTCTTCAATTTTATTGATCTCTGTTAAAGGTAGCAGCATCCAGCGTTTCAGCAGTCTTGCGCCCATTGGGGAAACTGTATTATCTAAAACTCTTAATAGAGAATTATTACTTTCTGCGCCGCTTAATAATTCAAGATTGCGAATAGTAAAACGGTCCATCCACAAATAATCTCCTTTGTCTATTCGTTGAAGAGAGGTAATGTGCTGGAGGTTGGGATGTTCTGTATCTTTTAAATAATGAAGAATGGCACCGGCAGCAATAATTCCGGTTTTCATGTCTTCTACGCCAAACCCTTTCAGACTCTGCGTTCCAAAGTGTTTTAATAAGGTATCTTTTGCGTATTGCTCGGTAAAGATCCATTCATCTAAAGTATAGGTGTAAAATTTGCTGCCAAAATAATTCTTGAAATTTTTTTGTTGGTTCCTTTGGAAGATCACCTCTGCAGGATTGAGACTTTGTAATAATTTATCCGCATATTCTTTATCACCTTCTGCAATAAAAAATTCACCGGTAGAAATGTCCAAAAACGAAATGCCGGTTTTCTCTTCAACGAAATGAATACCACATAAAAAATTATTTTGATTATGTTCTAAGAGTTTATCATTGGTTGCCACGCCAGGAGTAACGAGTTCGGTAACACCGCGCTTTACAATTCCTTTTACCATTTTCGGATCTTCAAGTTGGTCACAAATGGCTACACGAAATCCTGCTTTTACCAATTTGTGTAAATAGGTATCCAATGCATGGTGAGGAAAGCCGGCCAATTCCGGCGCAGTTGAAGAGGCATTATTTCTTTTGGTCAATGTAATACCTAAAACGCGCGATGCGGTAATTGCATCCTGTCCAAACGTTTCATAAAAATCTCCCACGCGAAACAGCAAGATTGCATCAGGGTATTTTGCCTTGATTTCACTGTGTTGTTTCATTAAAGGAGTATCAGGAGAAGCCATTTATGATTTTAGATTTAATGATGTATGATTTATGATTTAATACATTTTACAATTTCACATTTTAATTTTCACATTTTCACATTAGTACATCAGCCCATCTTCTGATTAGCTAATTGATCTACTTTTGCAAATTAATATTCTTTTGATGAGAAAACTAACAATGGAAGAGTTGAACCGGAAATCGGTCGGTGAATTTAAGAAATCAGATAAGAATCCTGTGATTGCGGTCCTGGAAAATGTTCGAAGCGCTTACAATGTAGGAAGTGTTTTTCGTACAGCAGATGCATTTTTAATTGAGTCAATTTATATAACAGGGTATACTGCTAAGCCACCACATAAAGAAATTACCAAAACTGCACTGGGAGCACAGGATTCGGTTGACTGGGAATATTTTGAAACAACAAGGGAAGCTATTGAATATCTTAAAGAAAATCAATATAAAGTTTTTGCAGTGGAACAGGTAACTGATAGTATTTCTTTAGAAAAAATGGATAATTTAACTATTGATAGAATTGCCTTTGTATTTGGCAACGAGGTGAGTGGAGTAGATCAGCAAATAATTTCCTTATGCGATGGCTGTGTCGAAATTCCCCAGTTTGGAATGAAGCACTCGTTAAATATTTCGGTCGCTGCCGGAATTGTTTTATGGGAAGCTGTTAAGAAAAATAAAATTTTTAAAAAATAAATTTTTAAAAAATTCGTAAGATGCTTTAAAACTTCTGAACAAGTTCATTATTTATAGACGAGTTATGGGAAATTGCGGTAGATTTTTTTTCTATTCAAAACTCTGCTAAGTTTAATGATGTTTTCTTCAAAAATAAAACCAATGCGATAATCTCCCATCCTGATTCGATAAGCAGTTTTATATCCTTTTAATTTTTTTAGATCATTTATTGAATAAAGGGTTGGCGCTATTTGTAACTCTTCAATAATATCAGCCAATTTTAATTGCATTGCTTTTGAAAGTTCCTTATCAACATCCTTATCGAATTGTCTGGTAATCAGCACTTTCATTAACTGCGCAGTTTGGTGAGGAACGCATTCGTGTCAACCAGTTCATTATAATTCGTTTCTTCCATTAACTTTAAAAGTAAAATATCTTCTTTATGCTCATCACTTAAAACTTTACCTTTTATTTTATTTTGCTGTAAAAAAGCGTGAACTAATTTTGCTTCTTTCTCATTATTGGTTTGTATTAATATTGTTTCCATTTTGTAAAGATTTAATCAAATTTACTACTATTTTAAAGTAGATTTCTAAGGCGGAATATTTATAAGTAATTTACATTTTTTTTATTGAATTTAAATTAATGTTACACATAAAAAATTATTTTTCTCTTGTAAAATTTGCACATACGATTTTTGCAATGCCTTTTGCATTTATCGGCTTTTTTTATGGATTAAAAGCAGTTCATTTTGAACTCAGCAAACCCTGGTGGCTCCTTTTTATTTTGGTGATACTCTGTATGATATTTGCAAGGAGCGCAGCAATGGCCTTCAACCGCTGGCTGGATGCTGATTTTGATGCTAAAAATCTCAGAACTGTCATTCGCGAAATACCGGGAGGAATTATTTCTAAAAAACATGCAATGATCTTTGTGGTTATTAATTGTTTAGCATTTCTCGTGACAACCTTTTTTATAAATTGGATGTGCCTGGTACTATCTCCTGTTGCCCTTTTTGTGATCTTATTTTATAGTTATACCAAGAGATTTACTCCGCTTTGTCATTTGGTTCTTGGCCTTGGATTAAGTCTTGCACCGATCGGTGCCTATATTGCCGTTACCGGGCAATTTGCTTTGGTGCCGGTTTTGTTTTCATTGTCTGTTTTATTTTGGGTCAGTGGTTTTGATATTATTTATGCCTTACAGGATGAAGAGTTTGACAAAGAGAATAATTTGTTTTCTA
>JBDTJV010000584.1:0-3009 GCA_039935675.1 Ginsengibacter sp.
CCATTTAAATAGATATTATAAATTCCCAATGATGTTGAGAACAAAGTGGCCCTACGAACCTTTTTCGTAAGTGTAAATTCCTTTCTTAAAAGAGGAGATGGAGGAACAATGTGCCTATCCTGCTCAACGGCGGGAAGAATAGAAGGCAGGCCTATCCATTTCGCCTTCCAGTCTGATGCCAGGAGCAAACCCATGGACCAAAACGAAATAGAACTCCATTCACTCACATTTCCAGTTTCGTCCCATATTCTTACTTTCCAAAAATAAGACTTGTCTGAAATCAGTGGCTTGCCTTTATAAGAAACCTGGTTACTTTCTATTGCTGAGACTTTTCCTGACTTCCATATATCCCCAATTCCCTGCGACAATAACAGACTATCTGAAGCGACCAGGATCTCATAGGCCTTCTGACTTTTAGCTCTTTCCGAAGAAGTCAACTCCCAACTAAACCTGGGATCGATAACATCAATTCCCAAAGGATTAACCAGGTATTCGCAACGGAGATTTTCTATTTGTACTGAAGACTTATTATTTTTCAATGGGGAAAAGGAACATGTAATAATTCCGAAAAACAGGAAAATGTATTGTTTACTTTCTTTCAAAAAACCATTCATAATCTCTTTTGTTTTAATTTATTCAAAATTCCCCCAAAGGCTAACGATACCCAATCTTATTTTTGATAAGTTAATAATCTTGTTTTAGGAGTGTTTAAGTTGCACATCCCATTTGACCTCTTATAACTCCATATTTTATCGGATTGCACCATTCACATTTTAACCTGTGTTCTTGATTGACTCACCGAATATTAAGGTATAATAGTAATACTATTTTTAATATTCTGATTAACCAATCTTTACTGTTAGTATAATAATTTGTAAAACTTTAAAAAATTCTTATTATATTATTTATTCTGTTTTTTGATTGGAAATTGCACAAAGAATAGATGTTTCATTCTCTTGCGACATCATAAAAAGTTAGTGCCCTGAATTTTGTACAAGTTTGTTATTTACCAGGGTCTCTAAAATTAAAAGTATAGGATCACAATTAAATAAATGATCCTATACTTAGAGCAATGCTGACTAATTAAAAACTAAGATTAAAGTATAGCTAAAGCTAAGTGAAAAATAAATGCACCCTTCTTTTATTGTTATATAGAAGTATCCAGTAAACAAACAAATATCCAGATTTTTTATTTCCCCTAATTAACATTCATCATTGCCCATTCATCATTCCCCTTTAAATTTGCGGCAAAATTAAAGTGATCGGTGCAAAGAAAAGTAAGAGTTGGTGCGGTAAGTTATTTAAATACAAACCCATTGATATATGGAAATGAAAAATGAATGATAAAAGATGATACTAACCTATTGATTGGTTATCCTTCAAACATAGCATCAATGTTTACAGGAAGGATGAAATTGATGTGGGCCTGGTGCCCGTAGCCATTATCCCAGAAATGAAAGAACATTATATTATTTCTGACTATTGTATCGGAAACGTAGGTGAAGTGACCAGTGTTTGACTTTCAGTGAAGTTCCCTTGGATAAAATTGAAACCATTTTACTTGATTATCAAAGTCGCACTTCGTCAGCTTTATTGAAATTATTGATAAAGGATTTTTGGGAAATAAAAGTCGATTTTGAAAATACTTCTGGTAATTACCAATCAAAAATATCCGGAACAAAAGCCGGGTTATAAATTGGAGACCGCGCTTTTCAGCAAAGAAAAATTTCTCCTTTTATTTATGACCTCGGTGAAGAATGGGAAAGTTTACCGGCTTCCATTTGTGTTTGCTGCATGGATAAGCGATAAAAAATTAGATGACGATTTTATAAATCATTTTAATGATGCTAATGCTTTTGGTCTCAATAAAATTGATGAAGTAGTCAATCAAAACCCTTACGAAGTTTTTGATTTACATCATTATTATACGGATTGCATCAGTTTTGAAATGGATGAAAAAAAGAAAAAAGGATTGGAACTGTTTTTGGAAAAACTGGTTCCCTAACTAGTTATTATTTCTGAAACAGAAAATATTTAATTGTAAGTCATATTCACCTGAATAATTTTTTGATAAAAAGGGTTGATCAAAAACTGAAGTTGCTTCCTTAATATAAAATTTAAAACCAGCTTTTGTAACGATTTCAAAAATTTCCAGCAATTCATTATTCTCATCAAAAGTTCCATGATACTCAATAAACATCTTATTTACATTTACCAGGCTACCCGAAATATCTTTTAGCACTTTATATTCTGCTCCTTCAATATCTAATTTCAAGAAATCAACTTTTTTATCGAGATAATCTTTGAGCCTTGTTGCTTTGACTGTAACATTATGGGAGGATTTTGCCTCACCGATTTTGCTCCCCATATTTCCATCCTGGATAAAATTTAAAGAGGTATTTTCAAACCATACCGCTTCATTCTTTGCTTCTATATTTTTCAATTTGTGTGAATCAATATTTTTTTCCAATAGCTCAAAGTTTTTTGCATCGGGTTCAAAACAAACAATATGAGCGGACAGACAAATACTTTTCAAATAGATAACACTTAAACCAATATGAGCGCCACAATCGATAATATAAGCGTTTGCAGGAAGTTGTTGATTGTAAATATGATCTATAAAAATTTCCTTTAAACCATGAAGGTATTCGGGCCCACCATGAAAAAAAGTTTTATGATTAAGCAATTTGTGGAAATGAATATTATCTGGAGGCAGGTGTTTTAAATATTTTATGAGAAACCAGTTTAAATTAATTTTTTTATAAGGATTGTTCCAAAGCGATCTAAACTTTTTGGTTACGCCAACTGAAATATTTTTAATAAAAGAATTATTTTCCATTTATAAATTAGTTGTTGTATATATTTTTTTGAGGTTAATAAGTAGATTTTCAATATTCATTTGCGTATTTAATGCAAGTTATTTTCTGTAATAATTCATCGTTACGAAAGGTGGCAAATTAAAATTCATTCAATTGAATCCAACTTTCAGGATAGATATCCTCAAAATAT
>JBDTJV010000585.1:0-4981 GCA_039935675.1 Ginsengibacter sp.
ATGGGAATGAGCCGCAGATCATAAAAGCATTATTATTCAAAATAAATCTGAAACAGGATATTGAAGAAGATGCATCTGTAAAAGCCATCGATTCTGTCGAAAATGAAATTGCCAGTTCGAAAGAACCCGCCAAGTCAATCCTGCAAAGTATTGCGGCAGAATTATATTGGAAATATTTTCAACAAAACCGTTTTAAATTTTACCAGCGAACCAATACGGTTGACTTTAATAAAAAAGATATTGCTACGTGGACATCAGACGATCTTCATAAAAAAATAGGGGAATTATATCTCGCTTCACTCAAGGATGAAAGTCTTTTGCAACGAACTAAACTTGACCCATTCGATGCGATAATCGACAAAGGAAATGTTCGTTATTTACGTCCCACTCTTTATGATTTTTTAGCGCATCGCGCTTTGGATTATTTTAAAAATGATGAACGCGATATTACACGGCCGGCGTACGCTTTTGAAATCAATAATCCAATGGCTTTCGCTCCTGCAAATGAATTTATAAAGGAAAAATTTGCAACAAAAGATTCTCTTTCACTTCATCAGAAAGCATTGGTTATTTTTCAAAAATTATTATCGTTTCATTTGGAAGATAGTAATTCAGACGCATTAATTGATGCAGATATTGAAAGAATTAATTTCGTAAATCTTTTTGGCGCAATGCCAAATAAGGATTCCCTGTATCTATCTTCCCTTCAAAATTTAAACGAAAAATATAAAAAAAATCCATTCGCCTCGCAGGCAGCATTTTTAATGGCACAAACGATTTATAATAAAGCCAATGCCAGCAGAAATAAAGCCTTTCCGAATGGTTACTCAATAACTAGGGCAAAAGAAATTTTGGATAATATCGTTAGCGAATTTCCCAAAAGCGAAGGTGGACTAAATGCACAAAATCTCTTAAAATCTATATTGCGGCCTGATATCAGCCTCATCACAGAAAAAGTAAATGTTCCGGGAGAACCATTTAGAACTCTTGTAAATTATCAGAATATTTCGACTATTTATTTTCGCCTGGTTCGCCTTACTCCCGATCTAAAAAAGACCCTTAAGAAAGTGAATGATAACAATGATTTATTTCAGAGGCTTACGAGCTTAGCAGGTATTAAATCCTGGGAACAGGATCTGCCTAAAACCGATGATTATCTTTCTCATTCAGTTGAAGTAAAAATTGATGAATTACCCATCGGTGAATACGCTTTGCTGGGAAGTGCTGATCAAAATTTTAGCCTCGATGAAAATTCTCTTGCTGCGCAATATTTTTATGTTTCCAATATTAGTTTTATAAATAGTGGTTTAAAATATTTTGTATTGAATCGCAGTACTGGTCAACCTTTAAGCACTGCTAAAGTTCAGGTTTGGAGACAGCAATATGATAGCAAAAGCCAGGCTTATATATTATCAAAAGCTGCAAAATTTGAAGCAGATAAAAATGGATTTTTTGAATTATCACAGGAAAAGAAGGAAAATAATTACACGAGTAAAAGATTAGAAATTTCTACTAAAAACGATTATTTGTTTTTAGATGATTACCAGTATACTTATTACAATAATTACAATGGGGCTACAAATAACTTCGACAACCAGGAGAAAGCGGATAAAGAAAATGCGAAAATATTTTTGTTTACAGATAGAAGTATTTACCGGCCGGCTCAAACAGTTTATTTTAAAGGGATTGGTGTGACTAAAGACTATCAAACCAGGAAATCTATTCTCCTTGAAACAAAGGATTCTGTGACGGTTGTTTTTTCTGATGCTAATAACCAGGTAATTGATTCAGTAAAAGTTTTAATAAATGATTTTGGATCTTTTAATGGAAATTTTAAAATTCCGGAAAATAGGTTAAACGGTGAATTCAGCATTAATGTAAAAAATTACAACAGCTCTTCTGTTTCTTTTTCCGTTGAGGAATATAAACGTCCGAATTTTTATACAGAATTTGAAAAAGTCAAGGGAAGTTTTCGTGTAGGCGATACCATTAGTATCGACGGTTTTGCAAAAGCCTATGCCGGAAATAATATTGACGGAGCTAAGGTTTCGTATCGTGTTACAAGAGTTCCCCGTTTCCTGTATCCATGGATGTTTTGGAGAAAAGGGTTTCCTCAAAGTCAACCCCTGGAAATTGTTCATGGAGATACCACAACAAGTGCAGATGGAAAATTTGTTATAAAGTTTAAGGCAATTCCTGATAATACGATTGATCCTCTGACTGATCCCGTTTTTGATTATAAAATTCAAGCCGATGTAACAGATATTAACGGAGAAACAAGAAGTTCAAATATCACAGTTCCTGTCGGTTATAAATCATTGGATTTGCAAATCGATTTACCCACAGATGCGGTCATCAACGTAGACAGCCTTAAAAGTATTTTGGTTAGCAGTAAAAATCTGAGCGGAGAACCTGAAACAGTAAAAGCCAAGCTTACTATTTATAAACTGCAATCACCAACGAGACTAATCCGTGAAAGATTTTGGAACGAGCCTGACGAATTTGTTTTTTCTAAAGAGGAATACCTAAAATATTTTCCCCATGATGAATACAACGATGAAAGTAGAAAAGAGTCGTGGAAAAAAGGCGAAGTGGTTTTTGAAAAATCCGACAGTGTGTCAATCAATTCTCTAATCCAGGTTCCTGCTTCTAAATTCTCAGTGGGTTGGTACGTTGCAGAAGCCACGGCGAAAGATAAATATGGACAGGAGGTAAAAGATGTAAAATATTTCCAGGTTTTTGATGATCGTTCATCCACGCTGCCTGCTGCAAGTTACGCGTGGAATTATGCCGGTAATAATTCTCTTCAGCCTGGAGAAACTGCGCGTGTTTTGATAGGCACTTCTGCAAAAAATGTTTTCTTAATCCAGGAAGTTGACAAAAGCAAGACGCCTGACGATACAAAACCGACAACCGTAAAAGCCGGTACTATCTTTAATTTCTTTTCTTTAAACGATGACAAAAAAATGTTGGATTTTCCAATCTCTGAAAATGATCGCGGAGGTTTTGGGGTGTACCAGTTTTTTGTGAAAGATAACCGCTTTTATTCTGTTTCGAATAGCATTTCTGTTCCCTGGACTAATAAAGACCTGGATATTTCTTTTGATACCTATCGTGATAAAACTTTGCCAGGAAGTGAAGAGAAATGGAAAGTGAAAATTTCAGGAAATAATGGGCAGAAAGTGGCTGCGGAAATGTTGGCATCAATGTATGATGCGTCTTTAGACCAGTTCAGGCCACATTCATGGAGCGATTTGAAAAGCATATGGCCAAATTATACTGGATATAATAGTTGGCAGGGATCACAGAATTTTACTTCCGTTAATTCATTTGTAAAATACCAGGTTGATAAATATATTTCATTAAATGAAAAAAGATATGATGCATTGAATTATTTAAGCTCTCCCGATCATTTGGACGAAGTGGTTGTAATTGGATACGGCAGTCAAAGGAAAGCTGCACTTTCTTCACCCATAATGGAAAAAAGTGTGAATGCAAACCGGATTTTGATCAGGGGTGAAAAAAGTGAAACCACTGATTCAACTTTAAATAGTGGGCAAAATCCTTCAACCGAAAAAATGGATCCTTCGCAAATTCAGATCCGCAAAAATTTCAATGAAACTGTTTTCTTTTACCCGGAATTAAGAACAGATAAAGAAGGCAATATTGAGTTTAGTTTTACTATGCCAGATGCACTTACACAATGGAAATTAATGACGCTCGCACATACCAAGGATCTTGCAAGCGGATATGCTGAAAAAATGGTAATTACACAAAAAGATTTGATGGTTCAGCCGAATGCGCCGCGCTTTTTGCGCGAAGGAGATAAAATATTTTTTAGTGCAAAAATTGTAAATCTTGGTGACAAAGAAGTAACGGGAAATGCTCAATTGCAATTATTTAACGCATCAACGATGAATCCTGTTGATGCATCTTTTAAAAATGAAAATCCTCTTCAAACCTTTACGGCCCAAGCCGGACAAAGTACGGTAGTAAATTTTGGCCTCGATGTTCCGGACAATTTTAATAATGCTATTGTTTATAGAATCATTGCAAAAGCTGGAAATATTAGCGATGGGGAAGAAGCTGCCATTCCGGTAGTTTCAAATAGGATGTTGGTTACAGAATCAATGCCGTTACCAATGCGCGGTGATGGCACTAAAGATTTCAAATTTGAGAAATTACTTAACTCCTTCTCCACCGGGGGAGGTCGGGAGGAGGCCACTCTAACTAATTATGGATTAACAGTTGAATACACTACTAACCCTGTTTGGTATGCAGTGCAAGCGTTGCCTTATTTGATGGAATATCCTTATGAATGTGTTGAGCAAACCTTTAACCGTTTTTATGCAAATGCTTTGGCTGAAAAGATCGCTAACTCTTCTCCAAAGATAAAAGCTGTATTTGAAAGATGGAAAACATCTGATACTTCTGCATTGCTTTCTAATCTTCAAAAAGATCAGGAATTAAAATCAGTTTTATTAGAAGAAACTCCATGGGTTTTGCAAGCCCAAACTGAAGCGCAACAAAAGAAAAACATCGCTCTCCTTTTTGATATGGTTAAGATGAGCAGCCAGCTCGCATCATCTGTCAATAAATTAAAAGAGATGCAATCACCAGGTGGTGGCTTTGTTTGGTTTAAAGGAGGACCTGATAACCGATACATGACTCAGTACATTGTAACAGGTATCGGGCATTTGAAAAAGTTAAATGCCTATCCGGCTGAACAACAAATTGAATTGCAAAATATTCTTTCGAAAGCAATACCGTACCTAGACAATGAATTGCAAAAGGATTATCAAAATTTGTTGAAATGGAGTGTTGATTTGAGTAAAGATCATTTGTCAAATATTGCCATTCAATATTTATACATGCGCAGTTTTTTTCCTGAAATCCCTGTCGAAAAAGAAGTGCAAACTGCCTTCAATTATTTTAAACTCCAATCAGAAAAATATTGGCTGAACCAAAGTAAATATATGCA
>JBDTJV010000586.1:0-6023 GCA_039935675.1 Ginsengibacter sp.
CCGGGAGTGTTACAAACGGACCGCCATCTTTTGGCCAACAGGTAATTACCGGAAGTTTGGTAATATCAGGATCTTTCATAACCACTTGCTGGCACTCTCCTCTCCCACTTATTACTTTTGGCATCCAACTTGCAAACTGCCCTAGCTTTGGCAGCAATTTTAATTTGTCAATGATATTTTCCTTAGGTGAAGAAAGCAACTGAAATAAATTTTCTATTTCTTTCGCCGTATCGTTTAAATTATTTACCCCAAGAGCCAGGCACATTCTTTTTTCGCTGCCATAAGCATTCATGAGTACAGGAAAATCAAAACCCGTATTTTCAAAAAGCAATGCTTTGCCGCCATCCTTACTTTTACTGATCCTGTCAGTGATTTCTGCTATTTCCAGGTGTGGGTCTACGTATTCTTTTATGCGAAGCAGTTCATTGTTCTTTTCAAGAACTGAAATAAATTCTTCAAGGTTTTTATAAGCCATAAAGCAAAGATACTTGATGCGGTTACAAAAGGTAAGTTCTTTACTATTTGTAGTAAATCAAACTTCCTTTTGCAATGACAGGCAAATAAATCAAAATCCTAATTTATAAAGTCATTGCTATATTTACAAAAAAAGAAATATTAAATTAAAAATTATCGGATGAAATTTAAGCAGGTTTTGTATATTTTTTTATCCTTTCTTTTTGCGGTTTGCTCTTTTGTTTTATCAGCGCAGGACAGTTTGCAATTACGCAGTTTATTATCTAATACTGTTGCTTCTAATTATGATTTTCGCCGCACGGAATTATTTTTCCAGGGCACATTTAAGGATCCTCTTGCCCCAACAAATGATTACCTTAAACCTTCTTCGCTTATTATCCCTGGTTCGTTATTTATTTACGGCGCTCTAAAACCTGTGATTAATGGTATTCCCAAATTAGATAATAAAATTATGATGAGTATCCAGCAACATCATCCCGATTTTCAAACTAACGCTGCAAATTACCTGATGTGGGTACCTTCTGCCTCTGTTTATGTAATGGATGCTTTCCAGCTGGAAACGCCGCATTCCTTTACCCAACATCTTGCTATCGATGCAGGTTCGATTCTTTTAACAGGAGGAATCGGATATGGCATGAGAATCATTTCATCAAATATTAATGCCTACAAATCTGATAAAACTCAATTTCCTTCGGGTCACACAGCCAATGCATTCCGCGGCGCGGAAATATTACACCAGGAATTAAAAGATAATCACCCCTTTTGGAGTTATAGCGGCTATGTACTGGCTGCAGGAGTTGGAATTCTCCGAATGTACACCCAGGAACATTATTTATCAGAAGTGCTTACTGGCGCAGGTTTAGGAATTATTTCTACTAAACTTACCTATTGGATTTTCCATAAATTAAATATAATAGATTGAGAAAACCTTTATTTTCCTTAATAGTTTTTTCGCTTACTCATTGCAGTTAATTATTACTTTAAAAAGGCTATTTGGCTGCTGTTGAATTCTAAAACAGCAATCCCGGTTAATTGTTTGTTTACTGTATTTGAAATAAAGAGCGAGAAGTTTTATCTTGCTGATTCGAAGAAAGGTTTTGAGGCACAGATTATTTCAAAAAGGTATATGAAAAATATTAAAATCATCGAGGTTCCCAGTGAAATCGGTGCAGGTACACGAGGAGCCAGTCTTGGAATAGATGCTATTAAAATTGCTGCTTTGGATTTTATGAGCAACTTTTTCGTTCACTTTCCCTCAGAAAAAGTGCAGGTTGAAAATCAACTTTTGTTTGAACCGATACAATCTCCTTATGCAAAAAGAATCAACGGAATTTTAACCTTGTATGACCGGGTGTCGAAAGCAGTAAAAGAGACGATCAAAAATAATTTTTTCCCGGTAGTAATCAGCGGTGACCATAGTACATCCGGCGGAACTATTGCCGGCATCAAGCTGGCAAAACCAAATTCCCGGCTTGGTGTTATATGGATTGATGCACACTCGGATTTGCATACGCCATTTACAACTCCTTCAGGAAACATGCACGGAATGCCACTCTCAGCTTCTATTGGTGAAGATAACCAGGAAAACAAAATGCATGATATTGATGAAAAAACAATTAAAGATTGGGAAGCTTTGAAAAACTTCGGAAAAATGAATCCGAAAATTCTGCCTGAAGATATTGTATTTATTTCCTTGCGCGATTTTGAAAAAGAAGAAAAAAGCCTGATTGATAAATATGGAATGAAAGTAATTACAACAAATGAGCTTAGAAGAAAGGGACCTGAGAATGTGGTAAAAGCGGCACTTCGTTTTTTAAATGAATGCTCGGATATATACGTAAGCTTTGATGTAGATTGCCTCGATTCTTCTATTTCAAAAGGGACGGGTACTCCTGTAACCAATGGCTTAAAAGAAAGAGAGGCAGAAGACCTTGTGAGTAAGTTTATGCAAAACCGGAAAATTTGTTGCTTTGAAATTACTGAAGTGAATCCAACCCTTGATAAAGAAAACCTGATGGCAGAAATCGCTTTTAATATCTTACAACGAAGCGTAAATGTTTTGATGATGAATTAGTTCTTAGTATTTAGTTCTTAGTTTGTAGTTCTTAGTTTGTAGTTCTTAGTTTTCACACCTCACTACCATTTGTATAAAAAAATTAACTGTTATGGCTACTATACAAAGTTTTGAAGATTTGAAAGTATGGCAAAAGTCCAGACTATTATGCAATGAAATTTTTGCTTTAACGAGCGTTGGAAATTTCTCAAGAGATTATGCATTGAAAGATCAAATTAACAGATCATCAGGTTCTGTAATGGATAATATTGCAGAAGGATTTGGAAGAAAAGGAAATTTAGAGTTTATAAATTTTCTTACCTATTCAAACGGCTCAGTTTGTGAAAGCAAATCTCAATTATACAGAGCTTACGACAGAAATTATATTTCAGAAGAAAAAAGAAAAGAATTAGCTGATCTTGCTGATGAAGTAGGAAAAATGATTAGTTCTTTAATTGTTTATCTTGGAAAAAGCGATTTCAAAGGAAATAAGTTCAAAGCACGGGAGAAAAAAACTCCTTAGACTTTTAATCTAAAAATTAATTACGGAATCTGAATTTTGAACTATAAACTTCGAGCTGCGACAAGAATTGACAAACTAAGAACTACGAACTAAGAACTGCGAGTTTATAATTTCCCTTACTGTAGAACAATTGCACTTAATGCCGGAAGGTTCAGTTTTATTTCAAAAGATTTATCTTTTTTATCAAGCACTGTTGTTGTGATTTCCTGGTTGGTAAATTTACCAGTTCCCCAATATTTTTCATCATCGCTGCAGAAAATTTGTTTCCAGGAATTTTTTTCATGCACCTTAATCTTCCAATCGAATCTTTCAACCGGGGTCATATTAAACACTACCAATAAATTTTCTTTTTTGCCCTTGCGCATATAGCACATGACGCATTCATTGCGATGTTCAAGATCGATCCATTCAAAACCTTTTGAATCAAACTGGTATTCATACAGTGCAGGCTCAGAAGTATATAATTTATTCAGGTCCCGAAGGCAACTTTGCAACTTGCGATGCGGATCAAATTGCAATAATTTCCAATCAATTTCTGAGCTAAAATTCCATTCGGAAGTTTGTCCGAATTCATCACCCATAAAAAGTAATTTTCCCCCAGGGTGAGTATACATATATGAATACAGTACTCGAAGATTTGCAAATTTTTGCCACTCATCACCGGGCATTTTATAGATCATAGGCGATTTGCCATGAACTATTTCATCGTGGCTCAAAGGAAGAATAAAATTTTCATCATAAAAATACATCATGCTAAATGTAAATTTATTTTGAAAATCTTTTCTATATAACGGATCTGTTTTAAAATAATCAAGGGTATCATGCATCCAGCCCATCATCCATTTCATTCCAAAACCAAGCCCACCCTCAGTTGTAAGGCCAGAAACCTGTGGCCAATCTGTTGATTCCTCTGCGATCATTTGTACATCTGGAAAATCTCGATAAACCATTTCGTTCAAATTTTTAATAAAAGCAATCGCTTCAAGATTTCCATTACCACCATAACTGTTTGGCTCCCACTCTCCTTCCTCGCGTGAATAATCCAGTCGTAAAATAGAACTAACCGCATCCACGCGCATTCCATCGATGTGGTATTCGTCAAACCAATAACGTGCATTGCTTATTAAAAAAGACCTGACCTCTCCTCTTGCATAATTGAAGATATAAGAATTCCAATCGGGATGAAATCCCTTTCTCATATCCGCATATTCATAAGTATGAGTTCCATCAAACATATATAATCCATGAGCATCACTTGGAAAATGCGACGGTACCCAATCCAAAATAACCCCTATATCTTCCTTGTGAAATGCCTCGATCAAATCCATAAATTCTTCCGGAATACCAAACCTTGAAGATGGAGCAAAATATCCTGTGCCCTGGTAGCCCCAACTGGCATCATAGGGATATTCCATTACAGGCATCAGCTCAACGTGAGTAAATCCCATTTTTTTCACATAAGGTACCAAAAGCTCTGCCATTTTTGTATATGTGTTGAAAGAGTCTTCGTCCCATGGATCCGGTTTCATCCAACTCCCCAGGTGCACTTCATAAATACTCCATGGGGCTTTAAGCGAATTGTATTTTTTTCGTTTGCCCATCCACGTTAGGTCACTCCATTCATGCTCTATTTTCTTTGTTTTAGATCCCGTTTTTGGACGCAATTCCCAATGTCTTGCAAAGGGATCTCCTTTTAATATCATCGCTCCTTCAAAGCCAACAATATAATATTTATAAGTTTCGAATTGTGCAATGCCGGGAATGAACCCTTCCCATATTCCTGAATTATCAAGCCTGACAAATAAGGGATGTCTTTCAATATCCCAATCATTAAAGTCACCAACCACGCTTAAATACGTCGCATTTGGCGCCCAAACTGCAAAATAATATCCTTCTTTATTCAAAACAGTTAATGGATGAGAGCCAAAGAATTTATAGAGATTGTAATTAGTGCCATTTTGAAAATTGCGGATCTGTTCTTCATTAAATAAAGAATAGTTCCAAACGGGTTTGGAAGCATCAACGAAATTTTCTTCTTCATAAGATTTTTTTTGCGCCATACTGCAATTTACAATTTCCGTTTTGTATTTTAATGGAAATGAAATTGAAATGTATAATCATGTTTATTTATTTGTTTACTATAAAACAGTGATTACACTATATAAAAAACACTCATTTTATTTCCGGGGAAAAGTATAAAATAATCTGCTCATTTAAGGCCTAAACTAAAAAGTACGTCTTAACATTCTTTTATGACCTATTTTGACAATTTTATGATATAATCCAAACATATTTGCACATAATTTATATTTACTCTAATGCGAAAATTCATTTGTATACTATTTATAGTATATTTCGCCCCCCAAATCGCTAACTGCCAAACTTCAACTATCAAAGGTGCGCTGGCAGATTCCAGCAATAACGAAACGCCGTATAATGCGGTGATTGCGATTTTACGTCAAAAGGATTCAACCCTGGTAAAGTTTGCACGCAGCGATAAGAATGGCAAATTTTCTTTAAGTCAATTGGATTCAGGAAAGTATGACGTACTAATCACCTATCCGAAATATGGCGATTTCGTAGATCATATTCAACTCAAACAAAATGAAAATCTTGATCTAAAAACAATTTTCCTGACAGAAAAAGCAAAGCTTTTGCAGGAAATAGTAGTGAAACAAGCTGCCATGCGTTTGAAGGGAGACACTACAGAATACAATGCGGACAGTTACGAGGTGAAACCAAATGCAACAGTAGAAGACCTTTTGAAACAACTGCCCGGAATACAAGTAGATAAAGACGGAAAGATCACCGCGCAGGGGCAGCAGGTTCAAAAAGTATTGGTAGATGGAGATGAATTTTTTAGTGACGATCCAACGATTGCGACACGCAACCTGAGAGCAGACGCAGTCTCCAAAGTACAGGTATTTGATAAGAAAAGTGACCAGGCAGAATTTTCGGGAATTGATGATGGTA
>JBDTJV010000587.1:0-3544 GCA_039935675.1 Ginsengibacter sp.
GCAATGAGAGAGATATTTTGCTTATAAAACAACAGCATTTGTGGTGGCAAAAGAAAAACAGCGTGATAATTTATTTTTCGATGGGCATAAAATCCCCAGCAATAACAATGCGTTGCAAATGCCAATAAGAAAATAAGCAAGATCAATTTTTTCATGAAAATGATTTAGTAATAACGTCTTCGGCCAAAGGATCGTCCACAATATCGGAAATGGTTTGGGTAACACCACCACTTACGGCAAATTTCATGGTTTGGGTAGCGCTGATGGAAGTAATCGGACGTATTTTATGTTTAGGAACGATATAAACATTTCCGGCAACTGAATAGGCCATTGGTAAATAAACCGCCACATAATCAGCCATTCCAAAGATGCTCATATCATCCTGCGTAATAAAACCAACGCGCCAGATATCTGTGTCGTCAACATTGGCCAAAACATTATTGGTAAATTTCTTTTTATTTCCTGCGAATGCTTCAAAAAAATCCCTGATAAAGGAATATAGAAGTTTAATGCCTGGCGTTTTTTCGAGAAATTTATTTAATACAGAAAGTATTCTTCCCATTACAAAAAAAGAGCTTAAATAGCCCACAAGAAGGATAAATGCGATGATAATAACGAAGCCAAGTCCCGGGATATTAATAGCAGGACGCAGAATATTGTCGATCTTATCAAACACGATATAAATAAAATAAATAGTAATAGAAACCGGGCCCAGAATTAATAATCCCTGTAAGAAATATTGAATCGTTCTTTGGTAGGTTAACGTTTTTTTCATTTGTTAAAGATTAAGTTTCAAAGGTAAGCGAAGTACCGCTTATCCATAATTTTTCTCTTTTCTTAAAAAAAGTTGCTTGGAAACTTTGGTAACGAAAAAAGTTTCCTTAGTTTTGCGCCCGTTATGGAATTAAAAGACCGCATTAAGCAAAAAGCCCAGGATCTCTTTAGGCGTTATGGAATAAAATCTGTGACGATGGATGAAATTGCAGCCCAGGTAGGTATGTCAAAAAAAACCATTTATCACTGTTTTTCTGATAAAAATGAACTGGTGGATGAAGTAGTGGAAGATATGCTGGCAGAAAATAAGATATTTTGTATTTCCAGCCGCAAGAAAGCGACCAACGCTATTGAGGAAGTACACCTGGGAATGGAAAGTTTGCAGGAGATGCTGGGTAATATGAATCCATCTATTCTTTTTGATATTCAAAGAGGGCATCCCCAGACATTCAAAAAGTTCCTGGAATATAAATATAATTTCCTTTTTGACCTGATGAAAAAAAATATAGAACAGGGTAAAGAAGAAGGATTGTACCGGGAAGATGTAAATGCAGAGCTAGTTTCAAAAGTGAGGCTGGAAATGATTATGCTGGCTTTTAATGAAGAGATATTTCCCAAAGGCAAATACCCGCTTGTTTATATTCAGCATGAATTGATGGAATATTTTCTTTATGCAATTGTAACTCCCAAAGGATATAAAATGATCACGAAATATTTAAAGATACAATCCGATAAAAAAGCCCTAGAAAAATAAAATATAATGAAAAGAAGGTTTATGAAATTTGCGGTCACATTAGTATGTAGCAGTATTTTTTTTGCAGTAAACGCACAAAAAACTGCGATTCCTCAAATCCACTCTTTTACTGCAAAAGAAGCAGTGGATTATGCAATGCAAAATGCCGTACAGGTAAAGAATGCGTTGCTGGATATTAAAATTCAAGAGCAAACCAATAAAGGCTATACTGCAGATGCATTGCCACATCTTTCGGCAAGTGCTAGCTTCACTTATAATCCTAACGTTTCAGTTCTGGCTTTTCCCGATTTTATTTCTCCTACAGTTTATGGAGTACTTGCAAAAGAACAAGTAAAAAATGGTAGTGGAAATGCTATTACAGTGCCACCATCCGGGGGACTTCTCTACGCACAATTCGGTTCTCATTATTCAATGGCTGGTGGTATAGACCTTAATCAAATCTTATTTGATGGACAGGTTTTTGTAGGTCTGCAGGCGAGAAAAACTGCGATGAGAAACGCGGAATTGACGGCCGATGTTACTAAGGAACAAATAAAGACCAATGTTTATAAGGTTTATTACCAGCTTGTAGTGGCAAAAAGACAAATCGGAACACTAGATGCCAACATTGCCAATTACGAAAAACTACTTCATGATACCAAAGAAATTTATAAGAATGGATTTGCTGAAAAATTAGATGTTGACAAAGTGCAGGTTCAATTGAGCAATTTGGAAACTCAAAAATTACAATCTCAAAATCAGATTGACGCTGGAAAAGAGGGCCTGAAATTCTTAATGAATATTCCACAAAGCGACGAGATTATTCTGACTGATACTCTATCAGATGAAGAAATAAAATCCAATATTCTTGACGGGAATTATAATTATGAAGACAGAAAGGAATATCAAGTTTTAGAAAGTTCTATTGAACTTGGAAAGTACAATGTGAAAAGATACCAGTTGAGCAAATTGCCTACTCTTTCCCTGGTTGGAAATTACAGTCAAAATACATTAGGGAATAATTTTGATTTTATTAAAGGACCTTATTTTGCCTCTTCATACATTGGTCTTCGTTTATCAGTTCCCATATTTGATGGTGGCACCCGCAACTCAAATATTGAGACTGCCAGGCTCAATTTAATGAAATATAACAATCAATTGGATCAACTAAAATCCTCTATTGATAATGATGTAGCTCAATCGAGGCTTAATATGAAAACGGCTTTAACAACAATGGACTCGCAGAAAAAAAATGTGGACCTGGCGGAGAGTGTGTATAATTCTACCAAGCTAAAATATGAACAGGGAGTTGGAAGCAACCAGGAAATTTCTACTGCGCAGGCAGATCTTGTTATGGCTCAAAACAATTATTACAGCTCATTATATGATGCCATTATTGCCAAAGTAGATTACCTGACGGCTGCAGGAAAATTATAATAAAATAAAAAATCAAGTACCAAATAACAAAAACAATGAAAAAATTATTAACGATCAGCATGGTCATTCTCTTTACCTCTTTTGTTTCTTCGTGTGGAGATACCGGCAAAAAAGAAAATGAACTGAGCGCAAAAAAAGCACAATTAGAAAAGTTGAAATCAGATAAAGATCAGTTGGATACTAAAATAGCTTCGCTACAAACAGAGATAGCAAAAATTGATACGAGCACATCGAATGTGAAACCTAAATTAGTTTCATTATCTCCGGTAAATACTGTTGATTTCAAGCATTATCTTACATTACAGGGTAGTGTAGACGATAAAAATATTTCTTATATTACCCCAATCGGTCAGCCTGGAGTTGTGAAAGCCATTTATGTAAAGCAGGGCGATAAAATACATAAAGGTCAGCTGATCCTGAAAATGGATGACGCAGTTGCTCAACAAAGTGTGACTGCCGTCAAACAACAATTAGGTGGGCTAAAAGCTCAACTCGATCTCGCAAAATCCGTTTACCAAAGACAAAAAAATCTTTGGGATCAGCAGATAGGAACAGAAGTACAGTTGTTACAGGATAAGACACAGGTAGAAACTTTAGAAA
>JBDTJV010000588.1:0-12744 GCA_039935675.1 Ginsengibacter sp.
CATGCGCTGCTTTACCGAGAATTTCCTGGTCTGTACCAGGACCTTTACGGATATTCAGGTTGGTACTATCCGTAGTTACTTTTGCTTTTGATCCGGAAGTAACCGCAACGTTGACATCCAACACCAAATCGCCTGCACGGTAATCAGGATCTATCTTATTATAAATCTCCCAAAGTTTATCTTTAGTAGCACCGTCCGGAGCATCTCCATCGACGTGCAATACATTTCCCTGCTCGGTTATTTTCAGGTTGCTGATTCCCGCGCTATTGGCGGTATCAATAAGTTCTTTGTATTTATCTTGTAATGCGGACATAGTATTTTATTTAATGATTATTTTTTATTTAATGGTCAACTGGTTGTTGATCTTTGTCGGATGCAGGGAATTTAATGATTGCATCAATGATTTCAGATCGGACCTTTTGATGCTTCCTGTGAGGGTGATCTCTCCATTATTAACTGCAGCTTTTACCGTTGGAAAATCTTTGGTTGCATCAGTTACACCTTGAGTCAATGCGGTATCAGGATTCATAGCTGGAGGTGGTGGTGGAGGAGGCGGAGTTGTGGTTAAATTATTGACAACAGATTTTACGCCTTTTATTCCTTCGGCCGTAGTACCTGCCGTATTTTTGCAGGCATCATCTTTTACTTCGCCTGTTAAAGTAGCTACCCCATCTGCAACAGTGGCTGTAGCGCCGGTGCATTCAGGAGTTGCTGCAAATTTTTGATTAATGTTTGCCTGTACTTCTGAATCTTTTGGCTTGCAGCTAAAGAACAAAACAGACGCTGAAAGAAAAATAGCGATAAATGTTTTAGTCATTTTCATAATTGATTAATTTAATAATTTAAAATAAAATAAAAGAGTTACAAATAATGTTCCGAAAATATAATAATGAATTTATTAGAACTTTTAACGACCTGAAATATTTCTCTTTGTTGTTGGAGTTCCTTAAATATTTTTTCTTGCAAATCTTATTTTATTATTTATGGTGCAAGTATTCGGTGTACATTGTACGGAGTTAATTCACTAATAAAATATTTAAAAATGGCCTCCGGGAAGGATCTGGACTATACTTACACCAGCATTGACGAAATATTTCGTTTAAGTGTTGGAGAAATGGCAGACTACAGTGGTGCCAGGTTTGATGGCGATTTTTCAATGACAATTGAAGAAGCACAAAAAAAGAAACACGCTTTTATTGCAGACAGTCTTGGAATAAAAAAAAATAGTAAGGTACTGGATATGGCCTGCGGCTGGGGGCCCTTTCTTAGTTATATAAAGGGACGTGGTGCTAAGGGCATTGGGGTTACTTTATCAAGAGGGCAAGCTGCTGCTTGTGTAAAGAATGGCCTTGAAGTTTACGTTAAGGATTGCAGGTATATTAAGCCTGAAGATTTCGGAAAATTTGACGCAGTAACGTGTATTGGTGGCCTGGAACATTTCTGCTCTATAGAAGAATACAAAGAGGGTAAGCAGGATGAAGTGTACCATAATTTTTTTAAAGGGCTAAACGATCTGTTACCCACTGGCGGCAGGTTTTATATGCAAACGATGGTTTTCGATAAGAATATGATGCCGCTTGAAGAAGTAAGCGTTGATGCTGATAAAAATTCTCCTTCTTATGCAATGGCCTTAATGGTAAAGCAATTCCCAGGCTCTTGGTTGCCCTATGGTGAAAACCAGGTGATAAGAAACGCATTGCCGTACTTTAAATTGATTTCAAAAAGCAGCGGCAGGTACGATTATATAGAAACGATAAAAAGATGGAGAAAGAAATTCCGGAAATTTCATTTGAAGAAATATTTTTTATATGCTTCTTTGCTGCCAAAATATCTTTTTGACAAAGAGTTCCGGCACCTGGTGCAGGTGTTCAAAATAAGTCCTAACAAAATTTTTTTTGAAAATGAAACCATGAATCATTTCAGACTTGTATTTGAAAAAGTTTAAATCGAATATACATAACCGCTATACCTCTCAGTGATTATAATCAGGCCAATTCAATGGATTCTTTTCTACCTAGTTTCTTCAATAGCCGGATGTGAGACTGGATAGCCCCCCTGAAAGAAGGATTGGCATTATAACGCAGATGATATTCTTCGGCGGTTTTTTCAACAATGCCGGATATTGCTTTGTAGTGTACATGGCAAATGCGTGGATATAAATGATGTTCCACCTGGAAATTAAGGCCGCCGCAAAAAAAGTTTAAAATATCATTTCCTCTTCCAAAATCTGCTGTAGTATATAACTGATGAACTGCCCATGAATTGTGGATATTTCCTCTTTCGTCTGGTATAGGAAAATCCGTTTCCTCTACCACATGTGCCAACATGAAAATAACTGCCATGGTAATCCCTTCGCAAAAATGCAATAATAAAAAGCCCAGTAATATTTGCCACCACAAGGCATTGATGAGGATCATGGGCAGCACCAAAAAGATGGTATAATAAACCAGCTTGAAAAAGAATAAATTAAAATATTCTATGCGTGGATGTTTTTTGTTGTCATAATTCCCGATTTTTTTCTTGAAGAATTTCACATAATCTTTTACAAAAACCCAGCTAAGAGATCCAAGGCCATACAACAAAAATGCATACCAATATTGATAGCGGTTTATTTTTAATAATTTCTGGTGAGGCGATACTCTCAATAAAGGAACTGATTCAATATCCTCATCATGGCCATCAATATTAGTATAAGTATGATGAACAATATTGTGCATAATGCCCCACATGTAAGCATTTGCGCCGATTACATTGAAAGTATAACTGAGAAACTTGTTCATATTTTTATGTTTTGATAATGCTCCATGTATGGCATCATGCGAAATATTAAGCCCTACGAATGCTGTAAAAAATCCGAGAAGGATCCACAGGATGAACTGTACAAAAAGAGGGTTCTGGTTCAAAATGAGAAACAGGTAAACTGTTATTGGTATGGCCAGGTAAAAAATGGTTTTGAATACCATCATGTGGTTAGCATTCTTTGATAATTTATTACTCTCAAAATATTCTTCCACTCTTTTATTAAGCGTAGAATAAAAGTCAGGCTGGTCTGCTTTAGCAAACTTTACTTTGGTTGACATTATCTTTAAGTGTTTTATTATTAAAATGTTTTCAGCAGGCACTTCCGTTAGATCAATATGCATAGTATGATTGATCACATGGAAGAGTTACTAAAAATTTTAATTTAATAATCTGTAATATTGGAGTGTTTGGCTTATTAAGCGTGGTTGTTAGAACGAATTATTTTTCATTGATTCCGAACAACAACTAATACATTTAAGTAAAATTGCCGAAGAAGAATTTCTGAAAAAGCGGTTACAAAAACCATTTCATAAAAGAGAAAACAGAGAGAATAGTTATTATTATTTAAATTAAAAAAACTGTCTAAAGTTACGGTTTATTATTAGTATTGGTTTTGTCCTTTTTAAATCTTTAACTTAATGGAAAAAGTTGATCATTACATTCACAGTGCTGGCGCAGATTTCCCGACCTGTAACTTCTCATTATTCGGCTTTCCTGAATAAAATACAAGTGATTGTTACCCACCCAATTCAACTCTTCACGAGTTTTCTTTTAGCAACTAAAATTTACAGAAGAGCAAATTTGTTGGTACTATATCACGGGAGCAATATTCATGTAGTGCTACATAAAACAATTAGAAATTGCCGGATAAAATTGAACTATAAGTTTATCTTTTCACTCATTCAGCTATTTTATAAAAAGTAATTACTTCTTTTGATTTTTTTAATGAACTTTATTATTTATAGTCGCTATTATCAAACCTTATTTGCGCAACGAATCAGCTACAATAAAATTGATAAAACCTCCATAAAGTAATGTAAATGGGGGGATGCCATTTTAGAAAAATAAAAAATTGTATAAAATAAAAAACCATGAAAAAAGCTTGTTTACTGGTTCTTCTCATTTTTATCCTTCCCATTTTTCTTGTTGCGCAATCAACCCCGGTAGTAGCTGCAAATATTAAGACAAGTAAAAAGATCATGGATGGCTTTATGGACTTACGTTTCGGCATGTTCATCCATTGGGGACCTGTTACGTTGCGCGGTACTGAAATAGGATGGTCGAGAGGAACAGAAGTACCCGTAGAGGATTATGATAATTTGTATAAAGAATTTGACCCCGTTTTATTTAACGCAGATACGTGGGTAAAAACTGCTAAAGATGCAGGCATGAAATACCTCACCATCACAGCAAAACATCACGATGGATTTTGCTTGTGGCCTTCAAAATACACAAGCTATAATATGAGTAATACTCTATATAAAAAAGATGTCGTTGGCGCATTGGCGAATGCGTGTAAAAAAGCGGGATTGAAATTTTGCATTTATTATTCGGTGCTAGACTGGCATGAACCTGATTATCCAATGCATAGTGATTCGGGACCTGTTGACCCCAAAGCGTATATGAGTAAATACATTATTTACATGAAAAACCAATTGAAAGAATTAATTACTAACTATCATCCTTACATGCTTTGGTTTGATGGAAACTGGGAGAAACCCTGGACACAGGAAATGGCAGTAGATATGTATAATTATATAAAAAAATTAGACCCCAATGTGATTATCAACAACCGGCTTGGAAAAACTCATCACGAAATCTTAACTGCGGAATCAGTCGGCGATTATGCTACACCCGAACAAAAAGTGGGCAAACTAAATATGGATTATCCGTGGGAGTCCTGTATCACCATTTGCAACCAGTGGGCATGGAAACCTAATGATAAAATGAAATCGTTAAAACAGTGTATCCAAACTTTGGCAAGTACCGCAGGCGGCAATGGCAACTTATTATTAAACGTAGGACCCATGATGGATGGTCGCATAGAAGCCAGGCAGGTAGACCGTTTGAAAGAAATCGGTGACTGGCTAAAAAAGTATGGCGAATCAATTTATAATACTAAAGGAGGCCCTTATAAACCAGATAGTCTTCTTGCTTCTACCAGGAAGAATAATAAAATTTACCTGCATTTATTTCAGTCAAACGGCAATCAATTTATTGTTCCTTCTATTCCCGGTTTGAAAATATTGAAAGCCTATTTCTTAAAAGGCAGTAGGGTTAATTTTAAACAAGATGAAAAAACAATAACACTTTCTTTACCCGATAAATTGCCCAACCAAAACGATGCGGTGGTTGTGCTGGAGATGAATGGTAATGTAGAAAATGCGCCTGTACAGTTTATTGGCAAATGATTAGGTACCAGTTTTCTTTACTGTTTGATGAATTTGAATGCACTTTTCCTATTCGTACTCAACATCAATAAAATGTACGCGCCACCTGGCAGGTTCGCAGTATTAATATATAAAGAAGTACTTGTGGAAAAAAAGTTTATCTCTTTTACGCTTTCTCCTTTTGTATTTAATATCGATAAATGTATGGAAGAAGCAAACGGTAAATTTTTGATCAAAAGTTGATCGCTTACCGGGTTAGGATAAATACTGATCCCAATCGTTGTTGCATTTATCCTGATTACATTACTGTAAGAAAATTTTCCATCTTTATCAATTATTTTTAACCGGTAATATACTACATCCGCCAGTGTACCATTATCGATAAATTGATAATTGATATCAGCGCCCGCCTGCTTTGGAGCCACTTCACCTATCTCTGTAAAAGATGAACCGTTGAAACTCTTTTCGACTGCAAATACTTCTAAATTTTCCTGGTTGCCCACCTCCCAATTCAACTGCACAGATTGTTGTAAATATCTTCCTGAAAAATTAATTAATGTGATGGGCAGTGCGCCTGTAAAAAAAGAAATTCGTCCATAGTAAGGATTACTGAGGCCATGGCAGACAGAATCGATAGAAATATTTTGATCATTTATTACACCACGAACAGCAATGTTGGCCACATTTCCTAATGAATCGCGCTTTAGTAACAATCCTCCTCCTTTCAATATATTTAAATTGCCTCCACACACCAATTTGTTCGGCACGCCTGCATTAGGGTAAAGCGCCAATTGTCCACTGTCGATGCGGGTTTCACTTGCCACATACAAAGGATTAACCACTGTTACTTTTGCACAATTGCTTTTGGCAATCACCAAAGTATCTACCGGAAAGCCTGTAGGCCAGTCTATATTGGAATTTTGATTTCCAAAAAATACCAGTTTATAATGGCAATACCCCATATTGCATGCAGAAACAGCAGTAGAATTTCCAAAATTAAACATTCCTCCAATTACGAATTGTTTAACCGCGTTTACAAAAACACCGGTAGAATCATAATAGGATGAATAAATCGGCGAGTATCCATTCAGATCTCCAGATATCCATAACTCACTCTGGATCGCCAACCCATTTCTCACCTCACCGGCTAAACTAATATTCCCATCAATAATATTTGGCAAAGGATGAGCGGTATCTTCCTGCATAAAACTTAAATCAACATAGTACGCAATTGCTCCAGGCTTTATATTGGTTTTGAATGACAAGCCGGAAGTATAAATATTGGTGCCAAATGGTGAAAAGATGTTGTTGCCATCACTTACAAGGGTTGAACTTTTACCAAAAAATAGGTTCAGATTATAAATTCCTATACCATTCACATCACCTATTTTACAATTGATAACCGTATCCGCCGAATTATCTCCAAATGAAAAAGAATAAGTATCGAATGTAGAATTTGAAGCATACAATTGACTGTGCGCTCCGCCATTAAAACCATTTCCGCTGAAATAACTATTCACAAAATTTATTCGTGAATAATCTTCACCCTGAACATAAGAATAAGTCCCATGACTAAAATATTCTTCAAGAGTGCTGTTATAAACACCCAGATCGGCAACTGAAGGATTTCCTCCATGAAGAGCGAATAATCCCCGTTCGAATACGGCACCAGAATCGATCAATACATATCCACCATTATTTGTTTGCACCGACACATTCGTTCCAAGGTCAGGGATGGTAATTGCTAAAAAGTTTAAATGAGTGCCGCTCACTTGCATGCTGTGACATTGATATTGAGAGTTAGTAACCCCTCCTACATTAATGCTGTCCATACGAAATCCTATATTATCAAGGCCGGATATTGCTTTGGAAAAAATAATATCATCCACCCCGGTAGGAATTCTCTGGATGGGAATCTGGCCTGAAGGAGCATTGATCTGAATCCAGCTTGCAGGGTTCAGCCAACCACTATCCTGGTAATACAAAAGTTTGAAACCGGGTTCGGGAGGAGCATAAGCGGTCTTAACAGCATATGATTCCAACACCATAAAGATAAAGGCAATCAATACTAAGTTGTATTTCATTTATCACTTTATTAATTTTTTTGGTGGAGAGGTAAACCCTGGAAATGGTAGAATATTGGGATCGAATTTAAAATTAAATGAAATTACTGAAACAACAACCTGATTTTCTTTGCCGCTGCAACCCTTCGACAACTTTTTATTCACAAAATCAACAAACCAAATCAATAGAAAATAATACAACGCTTTCCAGAAAATCATTTTGTGAATAATGACTGCAAACAGTAGCAACTTTGGAAAAGCACCAGAACCTGGCAGTACTGGCGCAGGTTTCCCGACCTGTGCCTAATCATTCCTTATCTTTCCTTTATAATACTATTAAACTTTACCTTAAATTAAACTCCTCATGAATTCTTATAGCAACTAAAATTTACAACTATTTAAGGTAAATGATTTCGAAATCCCTAAAAGAATATTATGCATGAACAGTGTTTTTTTTCCTGCCAAATTTCCACAACTTATTTGGAAGAAATATTCTGCTGTTCCTACTGTTAAAATATTCAAAAAGCAACTGCATCTTTCTTAACAATTGATGTTGCAAAAAGGAAAAGGAAAATTTCATCGTCAAAGAAATGTTCGTTTCTTTTGATCATAAACTATTTTAAAATGCAGGAAAAACAAAATAAGTCAACTTCCATTCTCACTACATCATCCAATTTGCTGGGTATTTGCTTCATCGTTCTCACTTCTCTGAAACTATTAAACCTTGATGGTAAAACGCTCATTGACGAATTCACGGCCTTTGCCATTTTTATGTTTATGCTAAGCAGTGTGCTTTCCTTTCTTTCTATCAGAAGTAAAATTGAGAGAAAAAGTGAGCGCCTGGAAAATGTGGCTGATATTATCTTTCTATGTGGACTTTTTTCTTTATTCATTACTACTATGTTCATCACTTTTAATGTGATAAAATAATAGGATCAATCAGTCATTCGTGAAACTATTAGAGTGATCCATCCCTAATGTGGCAATCTTTCTCTGAAATAGCTGAAAACCCATGTACCAGCCAGGGCGCTTAGCAGGGTGATGATGGCGATGTCTATACCACTTCCAATTTGAACGTAGATTGGTCCGGGGCAAGCGCCGGTAAGGCCCCACCCTACACCGAATAACAGTGATCCATACACGTAACCCATATTGAATGTTTTTTTCCTGATGACCACAGGCTCGCCATCTAAGGTTTTTATCTTGAATTTCTTAATAATAAAGATTCCTAAAGCAGCAGTAGGTATGGCAGTTATAAAAATACCATACATCTGGAACCCCTGGAAGCGGAACATTTCCTGCATCCTGAACCAGGAAACGGCGTCCGATTTCATTAAAGTAATTCCGAATAAAGTTCCTATCAGCAGGAACAAAAGATTTCTTTTTCGCATCGTTATTTAAGTAAAAAAGGTAAAATGAAATTGGCAGTAAGGATACCACCGGCAAAAAATAAAACAACAGCAACCAATGATGGCCATTGCATCATTGACAATCCCGCGATGCCATGACCGCTGGTACATCCGCCGGAATAGCGAGTGCCAAAACCCACCAGGAACCCACCTCCTACTACTATTAATAAATGTTTCCACGTAAGTAAATGCGCCCAGCTATAAACTTCCATCGGCAGAATACGTGTCTGCGGAGAAATCCCCATAGATTGTAAACTAGCTATGGTAGCAGGAGAAAGAGGCATTGGCGTAATCGGATGTAATAATACGCCGCCTATAAATCCTCCTGCAATAAGCCCGACTGCGAAAAATATATTCCATAATTGGGCTCTCCAATTGTATTTAAGAAAGGGTACATCGCCCGGAAAGCACATGGCGCACAAATGACGCAATGAACTTGAAATACCCAATATTTTATTGCCAGCCAACAGTAGAAGCGGCACACAAAGGCCTATGAGAGGTCCTGCTACATACCATGGCCATGGTCGTCTGAGAAAATTAATAATTTCCAACAATGTTGTATTTTTTTTGAAAAGTAAAATTATACAAAAAGAGAATAAAGCTTCGGGGGTAATCAAAATGTGTAAAGAAAAGAATGGTTTACCTGCAAGAAAAGCCTTCCTATATAATAAAGTTATCCGGGATATTTACATTTTGATTACAGAAAAAAAGTTCGTTGTAAAAAATCTTTATCAAATTTTCCCCAAATGACTTGGATGAATTAACAAGATCAATTATTTTAGGCCGCAAAATGAATGTGGCTTGACCCAGTAAAAAGAAATTTTAATAAAATACCTGAATAAAGCAATCGCCTTTGCAACCAGTATTAACAAACAAAAACCGCAAAACAAGAATGAAACAAATCGTACTGACAATCCTAACTGTTTCACTTCTGGCCGGTTGCAACTTTCCTGGTAATACTTCTAAGTATAGAGACAGAACAAAAGAATTTGTGGAGACTTTAATCAAGGAAGATTATTCCAAATGTGTTGATCTTATGGC
Organism: Ginsengibacter sp.; assembly: GCA_039935675.1. Classification (GTDB taxonomy): domain Bacteria; phylum Bacteroidota; class Bacteroidia; order Chitinophagales; family Chitinophagaceae; genus Ginsengibacter. The sequence continues at coordinate 9,706 of JBDTJV010000588.1, forward strand.
GATGGACAATGCGATGGCTAAAAACACCAATATTGATACATTGAAAACGGGTTTAGCAAAATTCAGAAAACTCATCGTAGATAATTGGGGAACGAAACTGGAGTACTCTTTTATGAGATCTGAAAAGAAATTTTCAACTGTTGAAGCAGACAATACACCACCAAATACCACAGTCGCATTTATAGATTTTAACAATAAAAAAGACTTTGGCGTTTTCCGGGTTTTGTTTGATGACAAATCAAACAAGATTCTAAACATACAGACTCTTGATGTAAAAGAACCTATCCCAACGATGACCTTTTTTTGGCTATTTGGAGTGATTGCCATTTGTATTCCCCTATTCAACATTTATGTAATCAGTAAAATAAAACAAAGCGATTTAAACAAAAAGTGGTTAAAATATATTGCCGTAATCTTCCTGAATGTTCCGGCAATAAGTTATGCAGCAGCAAGCGGACTATCCTTTAAATTACTGAATTTTCAAATCTTATTTGGAATCAGTTTTGGTTATATGGGTTACCTTAATTCTTTCTGGACATTTGGAATTCCAATTGGCGGAATTTATTGGTTTTGGAAACTGAAACAAAGAAAAAAGGCTGCAATTGACGCTGAAATAGATGCTATGAAAATAGAATCCGAACCGAAAAATTAAGACTGCCCCCGATAAACCGGAATGAGCATTGTATTTTATGAACTTTTGAGCTGGGAGCATTTGTGTTACAGGCCGGAATCTATTTTTTAAACTTTTTATTAGTAGTTTCAACTTTGGTAATTCTTTCTGGTTGAACAATTGAAAACTCCTGTTATTAAGTTTCATCCTTTAGCACTCAATGCCATCAAATATGACCCTAATGAACAAAAAATATTCAGCAATCCTTTTTGTATTATTAGCTCTTTTTTCTTCCTGCGCAACCATCTTAAACGGCCCGGTACAAAAAATTCTCATTACACCCGACAGTAATATTAGAATCAGATCGGTAGAAAAAGTTGCCTTGATAGATTCAACATCAATCGGCATCAATGACCAAAGAGCTTATTACGTTGTAAGAAGCACCCAACCTCTTAAAGTTAATATTCAAATTGACACAATTAAAAAAACATTACTCTTAAAATCCCGGAATTCTTTGACTTTTTGGGCGAACATTTTCACCAATTGGGGTTTAGGGATGTTAGTAGACAAAGACAATCTAAAACGGTTTGCCTATCCTAAAAGAAATTATCTTTCTGCTAATGACACATCAGTTAAGATATATAGGTTTGCCCCGGTAAAAAAAGGAACCATCAACCTTTCATTATCCGTACCATTCCTTACAGTGTTTAACGTCAAATCAATTACCGGGCGATACAAATCGGCAGGTGTCCTGGGTCTTGGAGCAGGCCTGGATTATTTTTACCAGGATAATGATTATTTGTCTATCAACGTAGGAGCAGCAACTGATCAATTTGCAGAACACATAGGCGTCGGATATTATGAAACTGCCAATACAATATTTGCAAATGTGACCAACAATCATGTAGTTGGAAGTTTTGATTTTAGTTACGGAATGAATCTGTCAGAACTAAGATGGACACAGCAAACATTTGGGGATACCACCAAAAATAATCAATCGCTAAATAATATAGGATTAGGATTGAGTATTTCTGCACAATACAGGGTGGGGAATTATTTTAGATTTGGCGTTCTTTATCAACCCGTTTTGTTCGATGTAAGTCCTAGAACAATTTTCGGTTATCAACATTTTATTTCACTTAACCTGGTGTGGAAATTACCCATAAAAGAGAGACCTGAATAGAGATGGTTTAAAATTAATAACGCCTTGTTTCAGCTGGTCTAAAGTGTTACTAGCCAGGATTGGTAGATGTTTAAGTTTAAGTATCCGTTGAAAAAGGCTTTATTGGGATACATTTCAAATTATTGCAAAGGTCGGCAACCTTTAAAAAGTTATTCTAAATTTAAAAGTACTATTTCTAAGATTGGCAACTTTAGAATCATTGGGGAAATTATAGGTGCACCCTTTGTTGGTTTTGGTCATAATAATGAACTTTTTACTATAAATTTGGACGGGTTTGCGGGGATAAATAAATTTTAAAATCGCATCTGTCCAAATCAATAAAAATTATCGGTAGCTAAAGTACCTTTTCCAAAATCTAACTGAACAGCATGAATAAAATAGTAATTTTCGCATTCGGACTTATTCTTTCAAGTCTACATTCAGTCGGGCAAAATATCAAACAAAATGCCATTTATATAATTGACTCAATTCCTGTAATTCAGGATCCCGGGGAAGGTGATGACATTGCGCCTACTGATATCGCTGACCTTAAAGTTATAAAAAATAAAGACACCTTGAAACTGTTAGGATACGAAAAGTTTGATGTAGCCATATTCATATTTACGAAAGAATACCGTGAGAGACCAACGGATATAAAACAAATTCCTTCCACCAAACAAATGGAGAGAAAAACCGGTGTTTGGTATTTCAGAAATATTCCTTATAGTGGTAAATTTATTGATTACTATTATAGCGGGAGAAAGCAGGGAGAAGGAATTTTACAAAACGGTATAGTTGAAGGTGATCGCACGCTTTATCATCAAAATGGAAATGTGGCAGTTGACAGGAATTACGTCAATGGAATTGAAAATGGTTTGGAAAAAGAATATTACGAAGATGGAAGTTTAAAACAAAAAGGAACATTCGTAAACGGCAAAGAGGAAGGCGTTTGGGAAATGTATTTTCCCAATGGGCAGGTAAAACAAAGAAGTAATTTTAAAGATGGAAATATGGATGGCGAAAGCACCATTTATTATTCGAGCGGCAAAATACTGGCAGTGGAAGTAACAAAAAATGGTAAGACGACTCAAGACAAACGGCTTGTAAAAATAAACCAGGTAATGGATAAAGGTAATTCGAATAGTAAGGAAGGCGATTATAAAGCGGCTATAAAAAACTATTCGAAAGCTATAGAACTTGATACCAGTAATGCAGAAGCCTACTTTGCAAGAGGCACCGCAAAATTAAATGACTTACAATTTGACGA
>JBDTJV010000589.1:0-6508 GCA_039935675.1 Ginsengibacter sp.
ATGGCCCGGATATGTTCAAAAAGCTGTTGACGAATTGCAGGACAAAAAAATATTTACTTATTTCGCCCCTTACAAAAACACTAATGGCCATCCGAAGGTAAAAGAGCAACTAACAATGGCAAATGGGCTTATACAATTTATTGATGAGCATATAAAGTGGTGAGGAAAATATTTTGAGATTGATTGGTGATATTAAACGAGGAAATAACCTGATTTTTTATTTTCAACAAAATGGTAAAAATCAAACGAGAATTACTAGTCTTCTTTTGGAAATACAGAATAAATAAATTCTGAGCGGAATTTATGAGTATAAAAAATTTATTTGTAGACGGCAATTTTACTCCTTCTGAAAAGTAACGGTTGATTCTTTTGTATTTAATGTAATTTTATAATTACCTGCCTCGGCATCTGTAATAACCCAGTGGTAATCGGGATTACCACTCAAGGCGAGTAATCCTTTATTATCGCTGATTGACTGGCCTGGAGTTGCAGACATGAAGGTGTCAGATGACCAGCTTAGTGCCGTTGGAAATTTTATTTCTCCTGCAAATAATGGACCTTCCCATGTAAATTCATCAGGATTATTAGCGGTTGGTTTCATAGGAATCGCATCATTAATACTCCAACCTACGGAAGTGGCATTTCCTACCATATATACCTGGTCATAAGTCAAAGTAACAGGATCACCTGCCTTTATTTCTTTTTTACAGGAAAAGATAAAAAGCGAAATGGTAACAGCCAGCAAAGAAATACTCCTACCTGAAAATATTTTAAAAAATATACAGTTTTGGTTGCTTATTATTCTATTCTTGCTCATAATTTTATTTTTCATTTTTAAGATTATAAAACTTTAGAAAAGCGTATAAAGTCTTTTTTTAACATTTAAAGTTTCAAGACCATTTCTGTTTTAATAGCCTGGATTTTGTTTTAGCTGCGGCGAACTGTTAAGCACATTTTGCCCTATGGGGAAAATCTCTGTATGATTATCAGCATCTGGTTGTTTATCCCACCAACTTCCTTTATTAAAAAAACCCCAGCGAATGAGGTCAGTTCTCCTTCTGCCTTCAGCCAAAAATTCACGTCCCCATTCGTCAATCATTTCCTGATCATTTAGCTGGCTTCCATCAGTTTTATATAAACTCGCTGAACCAGGGGGATAATTGCGTACCCTTACATCATTTAATAGAACTGCGGCGGCTGCCTTATCTCCTGCTCTGTACTTGCATTCAGCGAGGGAATAATAAATTTCTGCTAACCTAACCTCTGCCCAGGCAGAAGAAATTTTATTAGGATCGTCACTTGGGTAATAAGGATATTTAGCCATAAACCATCCTGAATTATGATCTGCATGATTCATGTCAGATTCCTTATCAGCTATTTTAGTACCTGGTTTAGCATTGAGAAACATTCCTACCTGGTCTCTAAAAAATAATGGGTAAGAGCCTTTATTGCCTCTGACACTATCCTGTTTGCCGGAAGCATTTACATACGGCAAATAGCCAAACAAAAACATACCCTCTCTTTTGCTGTTACCAAGGTTTTTATATAATTTTAAGCGGTAATCGTCCGGGTATTTTTGAAACTTAACTACTGGTTTTCCTAAAGCAAACGCGTATTCAACACTATCGACATCATGACCCGGCTGGAGACCAAATTTCGGATTGGCATCTCCGAAGTCGGTAAAACCAAAATATCTTGGAATTTGGTACGATAAAAGTCCAAATTGCATATCGATGGTATATTGCCAATGTGTCAATCCAAAGCTTCCGGGAAAGCCGAATACCACTCCTTTTGATTGTGAATTATTATAATCAAATGGCGCATCCCACCTGCTTTCTAATTTATAGGAACCATATTTCCCATCAATGATATCCTGGCAAACAGTCGCACATTCTGCAAAGTGGTCGGTTCCTGTATATACTTTTGAATTTAAATATAATCTGACAAGAAGCGAAGCGGCACCACCTTTTGTCCATCTACCTATTGCGTTAACTCCAAGGGCATCATTTGTGGGCAATTTAGGTATTGCATCTGTCAATTCTTTTTCTATAAAATCAAAAGCTTCCTGCGGGGTCACCTGTGGTTTGCCTTCAGTTTCTCCTTTCACTTTTGTAATAATCTCAATGTTTCTGTAAAGATCAAGTAAGCGAATGTATAGCCATGCCCGAAGGGTATGCAGTTCTGCAGTCATATCGTCAAGGTCTGCCTGTGTCATATTAAATTTTCCAGGATCAGTAATGCCTTCCAGATCTTCCAATGAATTAGTAGCAAGATCAACACCTTGGTAAAGTGCACTCCATGCATCATTTGTATATCCATCGTTGGGAGTCCAGGTATGATAATGAAGACGTTGGTATTGTCCGCCATCAAACCAATCGCCCTGCCTGTTTGCCGTCATTATCTGATCAGCCGCATCTTCCTGTATCGTAAACAAATTGTTCCCCTGTATGCTCCAGTAGCAATGTTCAAATGCACGTAAAAAATCACGCGTTACATCATTTTTTGTTTGTAAAAAATTTTGAGAAGTTATCGTGTCGTATAAAGTTTCATCAAGTTTGGTGCAACTACCAACCATTAGCAACACAACAAAAAATGCGCTTCGGATTATTTTGCCTGAATATTTATTTGTTATCATTATATAAAAAAATTAAGGTTAGAAATTAACTTGAAGTCCGAATAATAATTGTATAGTAGAGGGATAATAAGAAAGCGAATTATTAACCCCGGGATATAATCCATTTACCTGGACCAGGTCAGGATCTCCTCCGGTATACTTCGTAAAAGTATAAAGGTTCCTGCTGGCAGCATATATACGGAAAGACTGTATGTAATTGGAAGCCAACTTTTTGGTATAACCAAGTGTTACATTGTCAATCTTTACAAAATCCCCGGGCTCGAGGAAGTAATCCGATAATGAAGAATAGGTAGCGGCACTGCTAAGCTTTGAATATTTGCTGCCATCATATGCTGATTTGAGAACATTTGCATCAGATTGTGTGGCCGGAGTACCTAAATAAAAAGCATACGTATTAAATAATTGATATCCAAAAGCACCTCTTAAAAATATACCCAAATCCCAATTTTTATACCTGAAAGTATTGCCAAGGCTGGCAGTAAATTTAGGAAGCCCGTTGCCAACAAATTGTTTGTCATCGTTGGTGGCTGAATTGGCAGGAATGATTTTCCCTTGCTGGTTGTACACCAGCAATCTTCCAAACTTATCGTAACCGGCAGATTTAAGTGTATAAAAACTTCCAATGCGTTTTTGTTCCTGCAGCCTTTGAATATTTCCAGGAGAACCTGGGGCAGGCATTCCTACTACATCAATATAGGTTTGACCTTTAAACAACTCATTGGAGAATGAAACAAATTTATTATTATTGGTAGCACCCGCGAAGGAAATATCATAACTGAAATTTTTCCCTTTCATAATTCCGGCGCTAACCTGGATTTCGAGCCCTGAATTTTTCATCGTACCTACATTGGCGTAAGTAGTTCCCTGGATATTCGGCGGATTAGGCACGGAATAATAACCAAGCAAGTCTTTATTAATACGTATATAATAATTCAGACTTCCTGTTATCCTGTTGTTCAACATTTCAAAATCCAGCCCCACATTAAAATTCTGTGCCTTTTCCCAACGAAGGTTATAATTAGTATTTTGACTTGGACCCCATACCTGGTAGGTAATTCCGTTAAACATATAATATCCATAACCACTGTAAGTATCAAGAGAAAGATAATTCCCAAAATCCTGGTTACCTGTTTCACCATAATCCGCCCTTAATTTTAAACTGTTAATCCAGGAAATACTACGGAGGAAATCCTCCTGGTCAATTCGCCAGGCGACAGACGCAGCAGGGAAATAACCCCATTTATTATTTTGACCGAATTTTGAGGAGCCTTCGCGTCGTAAACTAGCCGACAAATAATATTTCTGATCAAAGTCGTAATTTAATCTCCCAAAAAAAGCGATTAGTTTAGAACTGTTTTTATAGGAACCAACATTATTGATTCCTGCCTGAACATTCCAGATTCCTGTGCCCAGGTTATTAAAAGTAAGTACATCAGAAGGGAAATCTTCGTTAGCAGCATTAAATCCTGAAGATGTGAAAAGTTCGTAAGAATAACCACCCAATAGTTTAAAGGCATTCTTTCCCACATTCAATGAATAGTTTCCGATCCATTCGAAGCTTTTCTGATCATTTTCATCCAAACTTTGTGAACCCCTGTTTCTTCCTGTCCCATTTATAACAGTCGTATTAGTTGAAGGGATAAAAAATAAACCTCTGAAGGAATTATGTACCTGGCCGATAGTAGCTATAGTGTTTAAATTTTTGAGAATATTGAGTTTAAAAGATCCGCTGATATCCAGTTCTTTTATTTCCTGTTCGTTAAGCACTGTTTTAGCAGCTTCCACCGGGTTGTTTGCAAAAAATCCTGTAGTAATATAATTATATTTTCCTGCGCTATCATAGACAGGTAAAGTCGGATTTAAGGTTAATGCATAATTATACCCGCTATAATCTGCAAAGTTGGTTTTTGCATATCGCGGTGCAACATTAAGAGTGATGGTATATAAATTATTAGTGGCAGTGTGGTTCAGATTAATACGTCCACCATATTCTTCCTTAGAAGATCGTAAATCTATACCACCAGCGTTCCTGTAATCAAGCGAAGCAAAATAATTAGTTTTACTACTGCCTCCTGAAAATTGTAAAGTGTGTTTTTGTGAGAAAGCAGGAGTACGACTTACTACATCCATCCAGTCTGTATTTCCACCATAATCAATTCCTCTTTTATTTTTTAAAAAATCGTCTTTGGAAAGTACATTCAATTGATTGGTAGGGTAATCAAAAGAAGCATAACCTTCATAAAAAGTATGAGGCTGTGACGTGCCTTTTTTTGTGGTGATAAGGATTACCCCGTTACTTCCACGCGTTCCATATATTGCTGATGCAGCTCCCCCCTTTAATACATCAATAGACTCAATATCATTTTGATTAATATTATCAAGGTTTCCGCCAGGGACACCATTAATAACAAAAAGTGGACCTAACCCAGCATCTCTTGACGATACGCCTCTTAATTGGATACTGGGAGTAGAATTAGGATCTGCTGAAGCAGTATTCGTAACCGACAATCCCGCAACTTTACCTTGTATCGACATCAAAGCACTGTTGCTAGCTACTTTGGTAAGATCACCCGCCGAAAGATGGGTGATTGCGCTCGATACTTCTTTTTTATTCAATGTGCCGTATCCAATGGAAACGATTGTGATATTGGCTAAAGCCGTACTTGTCGATTTTAGGGTAACGGAAATATTCCCGTTTCCGATAGGAACTTCCTGTGCTTCGTAACCAATAGAACTGATCTTTAAAGTAGTTGCGGCTGCAGGAACGTTTATTGTAAATGTACCATTGTTAGAAGTTTCTGTACCCTTTTTGGTATCTTTTGCTAATACCGTTGCATGAGCAATTGGAGCACCAGTCGAGTCTGTAACACTACCTGTCACTTCACGGCTTTGAGAAAAAGCAAACGAAGAAATTAATAGAAAAAACATTGTAAAAGCACAAAAGCGTAGTTTTATTATTTTCATAATTTATTGTTTATTGTGATTTATTTCTTTGATTGTCTGCACATATGTAATCTGAAAAAGAATGCGGGAATGTTTCCTTTGGACAGTAAACATTTAAAATAATGCTGCAAACGATAAAGCACTTAGACAATCAAATTGGATTATTTGCTGCATTATTGTAAAAAAAAAATTACTTTTTATTGACAATAAGTATATTGATAAAAATTCTTTAAGGATGAAAAGCAATTTTAATTTTAAGTCTAATCGTTTGTTCTGAGGTTTTAAACTTCGGCCATTTATTGGGTAGGAGTGATTTTTATCATTAAAAATTTCACTTAACAAATTGCTTCGCTAATAACCAAAATAAAAATCAGCACTATTTATTTGTTTACTATAATCTTTAATTTTGAGGTGGTTTTTAGGCAAAACTTATTATAGTATTTTCCCTTCTTCACAAGAATATACTTCCTCCTTCCTTTAGTTATCGAAATTATTTTATAAGAATAATTAAGAATCTTTTCATACCCAATTTTATCAAAAAAATTTTCCTAGCTCTGAAAATTATCTCTTCATTCTTTCCAAATCAGATTTTAATAGTTGCTTTTGGTGTCTCAAAAGTGTATGTCTTATAACCTCCAAATTACCAATGATTTATTAAAAATATTTTCCATAATTATTAAGAAAAAATATTTTCAGGAAAAAGTTTTTTGTATGTTATTTGTCATATGTTTGTAATGTTACGGTTACTTAACTATGACATAAATCTGACCTTCAAATTAAAAATTCCCCGATTATGAGAAAGCACCCAAAAATCAATTTCAGGAGGAGAGTACGACCTTTCCTTTTTCTTTTTTCTTTATCACTGTGGTCGATGATTTCGTTTTCACAATCATCATCAGTCACAGGAAAAGTGACGAGTTCAATTGACAA
>JBDTJV010000590.1:0-3389 GCA_039935675.1 Ginsengibacter sp.
TTATTTGCCGTGCATGTTATTGATAAAGCATTGTTGAAAAAACTACCGGATTTTCATCGTCGCCTGAGATGGTTTGTAAAATATCATCAAAAGAATGACGAATACCAGGTGATAGAAGATATTGATAAAAAAGACAAGATACTGCTTTCCCTGGCACCTCATAAAAGATTAAAAAAAGTCTTGGGGGCTTTGTTGGATGAAAATGAATTTTTGTCGCCCGGGGGAATTCGCTCTCTTTCAAAAATTCATGAAAATCCTTACCGCATTAATATTGATGGCAAAGAATTTGGATTAGAGTACCAGCCTGGCGATTCCACGACTTCACTTTTTGGAGGAAACTCTAACTGGCGCGGCCCGGTTTGGATGCCCATGAACTACCTGCTGGTAGTGGCTTTGGAAAAGTATTATGAATATTTTGAAGAAGAATTACAATTAGAATTGCCATCTCATTCCGGAAATATGGCCAGTCTAAAAACAGTTGCTGAAGAATTACGTCGACGTCTCACCGGAATATTTACAGAGGATAGTGAGGGAAAGAGAAAAGTAAACGGACAAGTTAGTTTATTTAATGACGATCCTTTTTTCAAAGACCTGGTTTTGTTTTATGAATGCTTTCATGGTGATAATGGAAGAGGAATAGGCGCCTCGCATCAAACGGGTTGGACGGGAATTGTTGCAGAGATAATACGGTGCAAGGACCATAAATAATTTTTAGAATAAAAAAATGATAATAGCTTCGGGTAAAATGTCTGAAATTATATACCCGATATGCCAAGTACAAATTTCACCCAAAAATTACTTCTATTTTTTGACACCAATGCCAGGAAAAAGGTAATTCAAAAAGGAGAGTTCCTTATTAAAGAGGGAGACATTGAAAGAAATTTATACCTGGTAGAAAGCGGCGCCGTTCGGGTATTTTATTTATCAGAATTTGATGAGCACATTATCCGCTTTGGATATGAAGGGTCATTGATTAATTCACTTTCTTCTTTTATAACCCAAAAACCATCTGAGTTTTTTATCGAAGCCATTAGAAAAACGACGGTGAAGGAAATTTCAAAAGCAGACCTGGTAAAGCTTAGGAATGAAAGCGATGAAAATCTACGGCAATATATTGAATTGCTTGAATCTCTTGTAACTCAACAAATTGACCGGGAAATTGATCTTCTCATTACCTCGCCTGCTGAAAGACTTAAAAGAGTTTTAGAGCGTAGTCCAAATTTGTTTCAACATGTTCCATTAAAATACATTGCATCTTATCTTAGAATGAAACCTGAAACATTGAGTCGTATTCGAAATTCTTGACTTCAATCAAGGTAACAAAAAACTATCGGGTAGATATTTGTATAAAATAATAGAATATGAAAGCAAAACAAGGAATATTAATTGAAGAACTGTTACACATTACCCGTCACGCGATAACATCTGCCGAAGCATTTAAAGAATTGTCCGAAAAAGATTTAAACTTCAAAAAAGATCCCGGTCAATGGAGTATTTTAGAATGCCTTGAGCACCTCAATCTTTATGGTGATTTCTATTTACCCGAAATGGAAAAACAATTATTGCAGGGGCCACCTTCCAATAGGGATCGGGTTTTTAAAAGCGGAATAATAGGAAACTATTTCGCCAACCTGATGAAAATAGATCACGGTAAAATAAAAAAGATGAAAAGCCCGAAGGATAAGAATCCAATTAACTCAAAATTATCTGTGCTTGTCATTGATCGTTTTCTAAAGCAGGCAGAGAAATTAATTCTGCTCCTCAACATGGCGGGCAAAGTAGATTTGACGAAAACAAAAGCATCTATTTCACTTACCAAACTGATTAAACTTAGGATGGGCGATACTTTCCGTTTTTATGTTTATCACATTGATCGGCATATATTGCAGGCACAAAAAAACGTAAAATCAATTCACAATGAAGAGCAATCAATACTACATGAACCGTTGCGAAGAATTGTCCAATGATGCGGCAAAAAAAGGAAATTCAGCTGTAGGTGCCATCCTCGTAAAAGATGATGTAATAGTAAGCGAGGCGGAAGAAGCTGGTAAAACTAAAAACGATATAACCTGTCATGCAGAGATGGAAGCGATCAGAATTGCAGTTAGAAAAATGAAAATTCCTGATTTATCAGATTGTATTTTGTTTACCACTCATGAACCATGCATTATGTGTTCTTACGCAATAAGATTTTATAAGATAAAAAAAGTGGTATATAAAAATGCATTGAATTATCTCGGTGGAGCTAGTTCTTCCATGCGATTGCTGGCTTCAGAAGATGTACCTCCGCATTGGTCGAAGCCGCCAGAGATAGTGCATCTGCAATCTGCCAACGATTAAAGATAAATGCTGTTATTTTCTGGATAAATTCAATGTTTCTTAGATCGGCAGATGAGTATTTTTTTTTACACTGATTACACCGGGCTTGGTAAATTGTACCTGGAGATATATTTAAGCGTTGCTTTAAGAATTATTATAAACCTTAATCACCGGTTGTCTTATAATATTCCCTTCTTCTCCTGAATAAAAATAGATAACATCTGCTATTTGTGAAGGAGTTACCCAATTGCTGAAATCTGCATCAGGCATAGATTCCCTGTTTTGAGGCGTATCAATAATGCTGGGTACTATTACACTTACCACAACGTTTTTATTTTTAGCTTCTGCATTCATTATCTCTGCGAGACGAAATATTAGAGACTTGGATAGTCCGTAACCAACCGCACCTTTTGAATTTGAAGGATTTAACCCGGCTTGAGAACCAATCAAAAAAATTCGTCCGTTATTTTGTTTCAACATCTGTGTAAATACAGGTCTTGCAATGTTCAATGCTGTTTCGAAATTCAATTGATACTGTTTGGCAATTTCGCTTGTTTTGATTGACATAATGTTACCCGAGGCAAAGCCACCTGCAGTTAACACAGCAACATCAATTTGGTTGTATTTTTCAATAACTCCTGTTACGAAATTTTGAGAATTTTCTTCATTTAACAGATCTAGCTCTTCCTGGTGAAAATTATTATCTGTAAAATTATCATTTCTCTTTTTATGAATCGTCCCGATAACATTATAGTCCTTATCTAGAAATTTCTTACTTACGGCTTGCCCAAGATTACCCCCGGCTCCTGTGATTATTATTGTTTTTGACGGCATTTATTTTTTATATTTAGATTCACAAATTTATTGTTTTATGGGCTAAATCCATTGTTAACAATAGAACGTACAATAAGCTTGCAAACAGCTTTTAAAATATTTGGAAAAAGTAAAAGCTGGTAGGTTTAAATTGAATGTAACTTTGTGATGTAAAATTAAATTTTCTTTTTTTGAAAAATGAAATGATAAAAAGTGTGGATAAATCCGGAGAGTTTTCAGAACCTTTTTTCTCTGTT
>JBDTJV010000591.1:0-6161 GCA_039935675.1 Ginsengibacter sp.
AGGGTAAAGGATCAAGATATTTTAATAAATTATTGATAAAGTCAGCAGCTTCTGTTTTGTCGTGCTTGAAATATAATTGATAATAATACGGTGAGTTAAACCAATCTTTAAACCATGGCTGAGTATCTGATAATTCCATCATTTATTTTAGCAAAAATAAAAAGTAATTTTAAAGCCCGCGGGAAAGGTAGGATTATTGGTCAATAATGTAGATGGAAAGAAGAAATCCGTTAAATTTGCATTCATAAAATTTTCATGTGGCATTAATAAAAAGTATTTCCGGAATTAGAGGAACCATTGGTGGAAAACCGGGCGAAAACCTAACTCCTTTAGACATAGTAAAATTCACAGCGGCATTTGCCACTTCTCTCGGAAGCCATTCCCATAAAAAAACTATCGTTATAGGCCGTGATGGAAGAATCAGTGGAAACATGGTGAGTGAACTTTGTGCTAATACGCTTATAGGTTGCGGATTTAATGTAATCGATCTTGGACTGACAACCACTCCAACCGTGGAAATTGCTGTAAAAGAAGAGAAGGCTGAGGGAGGAATTATCTTAACTGCGAGCCATAACCCTAAGGAATGGAATGCGCTAAAATTATTGGACTACAACGGAGAATTTTTGAATGCGGAAGCGGGTGAAAAAGTGCTGTCAATAGCAGAAAATGAAAAATTTAATTTTGTTCCTGTTGATAAACTTGGTGTCTATAAAAAAGACGATTCTTATTTACAAAAACATATTGATGCGGTTCTTGATTACGATCTTGTAGATGTTGAAGCCATTAAAAAGGCGAAGTTTAAAATTGTTTTGGATCCTATCAACAGTTCCGGCGCAATTTATATTCCGGCATTATTAAAAGCGTTAGGCGTAAAAGATGTCGTTGTGATCAATGACGAAGTTAATGGAAAATTTGAACACAATCCTGAGCCGCTGCCCAAAAATTTAATCGGGCTAAGCAGCGAAGTGGTGAAACAGAAAGCCTCTTTAGGAATCGCTGTAGATCCAGATGTAGACAGGCTTTGCTTTGTTTGTGAAGATGGAAGTATGTTTGGCGAAGAATATACTTTGGTTGCTGTAGCAGATTATATCTTAAAGAACCGGAAAGGAAATACAGTGAGCAATATGTCTTCCACCAAGTCATTGAAAGAAATTACGCAGCAGCATGGCGGAGAATATTTTCCTTCTCCAGTTGGTGAAGTAAATGTGGTAAATAAAATGAAAGAAGTGAACGCCGTAATTGGTGGCGAAGGCAACGGCGGCATTATCGTACCAGATTTTCACTACGGACGCGATGCTTTGATTGGCATTGGATTATTCCTTTCTCATCTTGCTCATTCTCATAAAAGTATCAAACAATTCAGGAGCAATTACCCGGATTATTTTATTTCAAAAAACAAAATAACGCTTGAGAAAAATGTGGATGTAAAAGATATTTTTCAAAAGATAAAAGCGAAATACAAAAACAACCCGATAAACACCGAAGATGGTTTGAAGATTGAATTTGGAAACGATTGGGTTCATTTAAGAACCAGCAACACTGAACCAATCCTGCGCATTTATTCTGAAAGCAATTTTGAGACCACTGCTGAAAATATTGCCAAGAAGATCATGAAAGATATTCATGAGGTAATTAGTTAATGTGAAAATGTGAAAATGAATAAACTAATTAACCAAAAAAGCCAATAACCAATCCCGATAGCTATCGGGAAACGAAGTTTTACAATGCAGAGAATTTATTTTGACAACGCAGCGACTACTGCCCTCGATCCCGAAGTTTTTAAAGCAATGCTCCCTTTTTTTACTGAAAAATTTGGGAATCCTTCTTCCATATATTCTTATGGCAGGGAAACCCGGATGGCGATTGAAAATGCGAGAAAATCAGTTGCTAAGATTTTAAATGCACGTCCTGCAGAAATATTTTTTACAAGTGGCGGAACAGAAAGTACCAACACGGCGATCAATGCAGCGGTATTTGACCTGGGTTGCAAACATATTATCAGTTCTCCGTTGGAACACCACGCAACTCTGCATTGCATCGAACATTTAGCAAAAGACCAGGGTGTTAAACTTTCTCATGTAAAACTTTCTCCAACTGGCCAGGTTGATTTTGAAGATCTTGAAAATTTATTAAAAGAAAGCCATGAAAAATGTTTGGTTACTTTAATGCATGCCAACAATGAGATTGGGACCATAACCGACATAGAAAGGCTTTCAGACCTTTGTCAAAAATATAATGCCATCCTTAATGTAGATACAGTTCAGACAGTCGGCCACTTTCCCATTGATTTGAAAAAACTACATGTACATTTTATCAATGCCGCAGCTCATAAATTTCATGGACCAAAGGGTGTAGGAATTTTATACATTAATGAAAATATCAAAATTCATCCATTCGTAAATGGCGGTAGCCAGGAACGTGGAATGCGCGCCGGCACTGAAAATATTTATGGCATCGTGGGCTTTGCAAAAGCTTTGGAAATGGCAGTAGCGAATATGGAAATTGAAAGTATTCATATAAGGGAAGTACGCGATTATATGAGACAGAGCCTGCAAAAAAATATTCCCTGCGTTCATTTTAATGGGGATCCGGATGGGGATTCTCTTTATACTGTTTTAAGTGTTGCTTTTCCCAAATCAGAAAAAACAGATATGCTTCTTTTTAATCTTGATATCAATAATATTTGTGCAAGCGGAGGAAGTGCCTGTACTTCCGGAGTTGAAAAAGGAAGCCACGTGATCACCGCTATTTATCCCGGCTCTACTCAAACAACCGTTCGTTTTTCTTTTAGCAAATACAATACAAAAGAGGAAGTAGATACAGTCGTGGAAAAACTGAAAGAAATTATTTAGATCAAAGATTTGACTTTTTCTTTTAATTGACTGACAGCGGCCGGGAAAAATTAGTACCTGCAAATCTTAATCTCGATTATTTTATGATCACTTTCCACAGAACCGTTTCTGAAAATGCAGACTTTCAAAACCTGGTTATTTTATTGGATGAAGATTTAAAAATAAGGGATGGAAATGAACATGCTTTTTATGCACAGTTCAACAAAACCGTGAATATTCGAAATGTTGTTGTTTGTTATGTTGATAAAAAACCTGCTGGTTGTGGAGCGTTCAAAGAATATGTGGAAAAAGAAGCGGAAATAAAGAGAATGTTTGTTCTTCCCGAATATCGTGGAAGGGGAATTGCCTCGGCCATCTTAAGGGAATTAGAATTATGGGCATCGCAAATGAATTATTCAGCTTGTATTTTAGAAACCGGCAAAAATCAACCAGAAGCAATATGCCTATATAAGAAAGCAGGATATTCTTTCACCGATAATTATGGACAATATGAGAAAGTCGAAAACAGCATTTGCATGAACAAAGTTTTATCCATGTCCAGCTAAAGATTTTATTCGGGTAAGTGGAAAAGCATTCTTCATTTAAATACATTTGAAAATGCACAAAAATTATTTTTTAGGGCAACACAAAATTATGCGTGCCATTCATTTTATTCAACTGTCTCTTTTTTCTATTTGCCTGGTTTCGTGCGCCGCAAATCCACATAGTCAAAACCGCGACATTGACTCTACATTAATCACCCGGAAGTCTTCTATCGCAGATACGTTTGAGCCCGGTAAAATCATCAACCCGGTTTATTGCCTTTCAGACCCATCCAAATCCTACGCCTTATATATTCCTTTGAAAACTCACAACCAAAATTTACCAGTGGTCTATTTTTTTGATCCGCATGGTGATGGGTCTCTGCCACTGCAGAAATACCAAGCATTAGCGGATGAATATCAATTCATTTTCATCGGAAGTAATGATTCTAAGAATGGAAATGATTTGAATGAATCTGAAAATATCTGGAATATTTTGAATGAAGATGTCCAAAAAAGAATCAAAATAAATAGTAACCGAATATATACTTGTGGATTTTCAGGCGGAGCTAAAGTCGCTTCTTTTATTGCCTTGCAACACCCTGAAATAAAAGGCTTAATTGCTGACGGTGCGGCTCTTCCGGATATCAATTCCCAAAATTTCAATTTCAGCTTTACCGGTATTGCCGGGAATGGGGACATGAACAGGTCGGACCTTATTTCGATAAATAAAAGCCTTGATAAAACACAAGCGAAACACAGGCTTATTTTATTCAATGGAAAACATGAATGGGCTCCTGAAACAGTTATGAATACTGCTTTTGCAGGATTTCAGTTGGATGCAATGCGCGATCATGTAATTCCGAATAATTCTGAATTTATTGACAGTTTTGTTTCTAAAAATCAAAAATCAATTGAACAAAATTTAAAAGAAAATGATTTTTTAGCAGCCAAAGAAAACTGCCAACTTATGATAAGCATGATGGATAAATTAACCGATAAAATAAATTGGTTTCAAAAGAAATCGGATTCTATTTCCGAAAATCCAATTTTTCAAAACCAATCAAAGGAAGAAGTAGCTATTTTGGCTAAAGAAGAAAATATAAAAGCCATCTATGAAAAACATTTTTTTGTAGCAGATTTGAATTACTGGAAACAAACGATTAAAGAAGTAGATGAAAAAGCAAAATTGAAAAATCCGGAATCCGCTATGTACCAGCGTTTGCAAGCTTATCTGTCCCTGGCATTTTATTCCATTAGCAACCAAATAATTAATAAAAAAGCGTATGACCAGGCTGCATATTTTGTTTCCCTTTATAAACTGGCAGATCCAACAAATACCGAAGCGTGGTATTTCTCAGCAATCCTGGATGCACATAAAAACGATATAATTTCAGCAAAAACAGACCTGGAGAAGGCTGTAGCATTGGGTTTTAATGACAAAAAAAGACTGGAATCACAGCCCGAATTTCAAAACTCTTCGATAATTTCTGCCCTTCCGGAAATAGAAAGAAAAATGAAATAATCATTCGAATACCGACCACAAAGGCCAAAATAAAAAACGGGCTTATTTCTTCGTTTACTTCATTTTAAACCCTTCCAAAAACTTAGTAGTGAAGTTTCCTTTTCTAAACTCCTCATTTTGCATTAACTGGAGATGAAATGGAATAGTGGTTTTAATTCCTTCTATCACATATTCACTTAGCGCCCTGTACATGGTATCAATTGCTTCATCTCGTGTTTGCGCCATTGTGATCAATTTGCCTATCATACTATCATAATAGGGAGGAATGACATATCCGGCGTAGCAGTGGCTATCCACGCGCACTCCATGGCCGCCTGGCTGATGCAGAACAGTAATTTTTCCTGGAGATGGACGAAAATCATTATAAGGATCTTCCGCATTGATCCTGCATTCGATGGCATGCATTTCCGGGTAATAATTTCTCCCGGAAATTTTATCACCTGCGGCAATCTTTATTTGTTCCTTTATCAGGTCGTAATTGATCACTTCTTCTGTTACGCAATGTTCTACCTGGATTCGTGTGTTCATTTCCATGAAATAGAAATTTCGATTCTTGTCCACCAAAAACTCAATCGTACCAACACTTTCATAATTAATGGCGGAAGCAGCTTTTATGGCAGCTTCTCCCATTCTTTCTCTCAATTCCGGTGTCATGAAAGGCGAAGGTGATTCTTCAACAAGCTTTTGATGACGGCGCTGAATAGAGCAATCACGTTCACTCAAATGGCAAACATTTCCGTATTGATCACCGGCGATTTGTATTTCAATATGATGTGGTTCTTCCACAAATTTTTCCATGTAAATGCCATCATTCTTAAAAGAAGCAGCGGCTTCTGTTTTGGCATTCTCCAAAGATTTTTCTATATCCTTTTCTTCCCAAACTACGCGCATTCCTTTTCCGCCTCCACCTGCAGTTGCTTTTAGAATAACAGGATATCCAATTTCCGCTGCAGATCTTTTTGCATGATCCACATCCTTTAATAAACCCTCAACACCAGGAACAACAGGCACTCCGGCGATAATCATGGTTTCTTTTGCCGTAATTTTATCACCCATCGAATTGATCATTTTCGGAGTTGGGCCAATGAATTTAACTCCGTGATCGATACATATTTGGGCGAATTTTGCATTTTCTGCCAAAAAACCATAACCAGGATGGATAGCATCCGCATTGGTTATTTCTGCTGCAGCCATGATGCTCGGAATATTTAAATAACTATCGATGCTCGGAGGCCTTCCAATACAAACTGCTTCATCAGCAAA
>JBDTJV010000592.1:0-3374 GCA_039935675.1 Ginsengibacter sp.
TGCTTTAGCAACGACGCTACTGCTGGTACGGTTTTAAAAATTACCAACAATTCTACCGGTAAAAGTATTTTTGCAAAAGTGCTCGATACCATTCCTGCTATTCAACAAAACGAGGGATTGATTGTAGTGGTCAGTAATGCAGCTGCCAGCGAACTTGGCGCCGGCGATAATAAATTTGACTGTGTAGTTAATTTTTAAAAATAATCAACGGATCCCATTGAAAATCACACTTTTATTTCCGGAATTTCCACCTAATTTTGATTCATAATATTTTCTTATTTCTTCTTAAAAAACTTCTTATTTAATTCAAAGATTTATAATTTTACTAAAAATAAAAAAATGGAACTAACTAATAAAAATTCTAACATTAGCAACATATCCTACGTACCTATCGGAGAAGAGACACGTAGTCGTTCATTTATTGCCAATGTTTTTTTACTGATGTTTATAGCGCTTGGAGTATCCGCCTTATTTGCATGGCAATTTTCAGTGAATGACCAATTAATGGCTTACATGATTTCGCCCACAGGACTTACAGGTTTAGGAAAAATCACTTTGTTTGCGCCACTTGGATTTGTACTGATCATGTCATTTGCCTATCAAAGACTTTCCGCCACTGCATTGATGGCTTTGTTTATGGCCTATGCTATTATAAACGGGATTTCTTTCAGTTTTATTCTCCTCGCATTTACACCAGGATCAGTTTTAGGATGCTTCCTTTCTGCTTCCGCTATGTTTGGTGTGATGGCAGTAATGGGTTATACCACCAACCAGGATTTAACCAAGTTTGGCAGAATCCTGATGATGGGTGTTATCGGAGTTTTGATTGCAATGGTAATCAACTTTTTTCTTCATAGCAGCCAGTTAGATTATATCATCAGCATCATTGGTGTAATGGTATTTACCGCATTGACCGCTTATGATGTACAAAAATTAAAAAGAATTGGTGAAGGTGCAGAATACCAGGGAGGAGCTGCCGCAAATGACCTTAAAAAAATGTCCATTCTTGGTGCATTAACCTTGTACCTCGACTTTATTAATATTTTCCTTTTCCTTCTTCGCATGTTTGGAAACAGGAGAAGTTAAGAGCTAAACTGAATTTAATAACAAAAAAGACGGCACTATATGTCGTCTTTTTTTTGTAGCAAATTGCCAGAATTAAACAATTATTTTATGAAAATCTATTTCAATAATTAGCAGGACTTCTTGAAGACATTACGCTCAAAATAATGAATTTAAAATTGTTTCAAAGATCTGAAAACATTAATGGAGTTTGGTATTTGCTTCCGCTTAAAAGTTATTTGGGTAAGGTTTGGGGTAATTGTTCTACTTCTGAAATTGAAAGTTTGATGCGAAATCGCAGTACTAATATAAAGGACTTTTAAAAAGATGATCATGCATCATTACTCATCTCGTCATAATTTTTGAGATGATTCAATTCGACACTCTTTCTAAAATACACATGAACTTTTTCAGAGAAAAAGACAAATGAAATACTTTAATACCAGCCCGGTTAAATTTATCTTTATCTCCTATTTAATCGCTTTTAAAACCAATGGCGCAAGTAATTCGTCCCATTTTGAATATTGTATTCCAGAAGGATGTAATCCATCTGGTGCAACCAGGGACAGATCATTTTTAGCATTACGGGAAATGGGAGTTATATCGACATATTGAACCCCGGAATTTTCAGATATTATTTTATTGGCGGAATTAAACTCATCAATTTGTAGGGCGATATTTTCCTGATCAGAACCGCTGGCAAATGGAGTGACACTATAATCAGGAATAGAAAGCACAAATACATTTTTCCTATTATTACCCGCAAAATGAATAGCACTATCCAGCAAACGGGAAAACTGCGTTCTGTATTCTTCCAAAGACCTTCCCTGGTATTGATTATTGACACCAATCAATAAGGTTACAAATGTATAATTGTGTTTTAATGATTCACTTTGCAGCGCATTGAGCAGATTGCCAGTAGTCCAACCGGTAACTGCAACAATATCAGGAGACTTAACATTTACGTTTTCCTTCTGCAACATGTTTACAAGTTGTACGGGAAATCTATCAGTGGGAGAAACGGATTCGCCAATAGTATAAGAATCACCAAGAGCCAGGTAAGTAATTTTGCCGGTATCCATAGCATCCGGGTTTACATTTGTATTTGAACTTCCGCTAATAATCGCCGGTGGATCGGTTTTCTTACTACAGGAAATAATTACAAGGAACGAGAAGAAAAAAAATACTGCCTTCAGAGAAATAAGAGTGTAGGAATGATTCGATTTCATTATTGAAAATATTTTTCAATAATTACGATATTTCAATCAATGCGGATCCTTCTACCTATTTATACATTATCTCATAATACTCTTCTACCATACGATTGCTGTTAAAAGTAAACTGCACATCCCTCATTCCGTTTTTAACGATCTGTCTCCAGGTCTCAAAATCGTCATAGTACAATGGCAAAATTTCATTTTCCAGGATCTCGTATATCTTGTTCATATCATAATTATCCTGTTCCTCAATGTGCATGTTCATATAATCTGCCGGGGGAACTACAAAACCATTGTTACCATTGTTGATAAATTCGCAGATCCATCCGTCGTTGGTACTAAGGTTTACGGCGCCATTCATAGCAGCTGTCATTCCACTGGTACCACTTGCTTCGCGGGGTACACGGGGATTATTTAGCCAAACATCAGCCGCTTGTTTCAATCGTTTACTTAAAGTGAGTTCATACCCAACACACACGGCGACATTATTGTATTGTTTACTTAAATTAACCAAATAATTAAAATCGTTTATTGCCGGATAATCAAGCGGATAAGGCTTTCCTGCCCAAACAATTTGTATCGGGTATTTGGGATTATTCAATAAAGCTTCAAACCTGTTATGGTCGCGGGTAATCAGTTCTGCTCTTTTATAACCTGCAAATCTCCTTGCCCAAACGATCGTGAGAACCTTTGGATTCATTACTTTTCCGGTTTGATCAGCAACAATGTCGAGCGCCCGTTGTTTCAAATGTCTTTTACGATCATCAAACCAATCATCATTGTGCTCCTCCATGGACCGGTAAAGTTGTTTATCGGCCCAATAACGCCAGTTTTGTGCATTGGTAATTGCCTTTATTTCACAGATGCCATCATATTTGTACCACATCTGCCGGCTCACTTCCCCATGCAGCTGCGAAACGCCATTTGCCAGGTGAGCAAAACGCAACGCCGCTAATGAATGATTAAAGAGATCATCGGTCATCCCGGTTATTTCGCGCACTTTATCAAGAGGCATGCCGCAGAAATAACTCATTTTTTCACAGAGATAAATATCGTGTTTTTCATTTCCTGCTTCCTCAGGAGTATGGGTGGTAA
>JBDTJV010000593.1:0-9980 GCA_039935675.1 Ginsengibacter sp.
GGTGATAAAGTAGTAACAGAAGCCGTGTTAATTGCACAAATAGTTAAACGCCCCAATCCTTAATAATGATAAGCACCTTTGCACATATCCATCCAAATGCTAAGTTAGGTAAGGATATTATTATAGATCCATTTGCGGTAATTGAAGATGATGTCAGTATTGGCGATGGCACCCATATTATGTCACATGCTATTATCATGAAAAAGGTGAAAATTGGCAAATCATGTAACATATTTCCCGGTGCAGTTATCGGTGCTATTCCCCAGGACCTCAAATTTAATGGCGAGGATACTACGGTAGAAATAGGCGATCACACCACCATTAGGGAGTGCGTAACCATAAATCGCGGTACGAAGGATAAATGGAAAACCGTTATTGGCAGTCATTGTTTATTAATGGCTTATTCCCATATTGCACACGATTGTCTTTTAGGAGATAATGTTATTATTGCTAATTCTGTTCAGCTTGCAGGTCATGTCGAAATTGGGGACCATGCAATTATCGGCGGTATGGCCGCAGCCATCCAGTTTTCCAAGATAGGAGCCCATACTTATATCGCCGGCGGGGCAGAAGTGATAAAAGATGTGCCTCCATTTATAAAAGCAGGTCGATCTCCGTTGAGTTATGTTGGTGTAAATTCAGTTGGATTACAGCGAAGGGGATTCACTTCTGAAAAAATAAACAGTATTTCAGAGATTTACAGAAACATCTTTTTGCGTGGGTTAAATATAACGCAAGCCACCCTTTTTATAGAAAAGGAACTTCCTGAATCAGAAGAAAAAACAGAGATCCTTAAATTCATAAAAGACAGCAAGAGGGGAATTCTAAAAGTTTCTTCCAAAGAAAGTATGGATGAAAATTAACCTGACAAATCTCGGTAAACGATTCAACAGGGATTGGATTTTCAGAAAACTGGATTACCAGTTTGAAACACCTAAACAGTACGCCATAACTGGTCCAAATGGTTCCGGGAAATCTACCTTACTTCAAATTATCGCGGGATCTTCCATCTATAATGAAGGGAAAATTGATTATTTGGAGAAAGGACAATCTATCATTCCTGAAAAAGTGTTTAGAGAAATTTCTTTTGCTGCTCCTTACCTGGATGTGATAGAAGAAATGACCTTAACGGAGTTTTTTACTTTTCACGAAAAAATGAAAGGCTGGCTTCCATCCATGGCTTCCAATGAAATTATACTTTTATCGTCTTTAAAGAATGCAACTCACAAACAGATTCGCTATTTCAGCAGTGGGATGAAACAAAGGGTAAAACTGGCGCAGGCAATTTTCAGTGATACTCCTGTTGTATTATTGGATGAGCCTATAACTAATTTGGATGAAGAAGGCGTTTCTCTCTATCATAATTTGGTAGAAAAATATTGCCAAAACAGGTTATTGATTATCAGTAGCAATGACAAAAAAGAGTATGCTTTTTGTGATCAAATAATTGATATCAGGAATTTTAAAAAGTAGTAAACGAAGAATTAACCCGGATTCTTACTTTGTATTTAAAAATATAATGAGTGATTACGGAGTGGATTTTTTTTAAAATCTTAACCTCTTTTCCATCACATAATGTGGTATCGAAACTTCGGTAAATTCATTTCCTGTAACTGTATACCCTAGTTTTTCATAAAAACCAATCGCGGTTTTCCGGGCATGCATAATAATGTTTTTGTAACCCGCATCCCGTGCTATATTTTCTGCATAATTCATCATACTGGCTCCAATTCCTTTTCCCTGCAAATTATTGGCAACAGCCATTTGACGAAGTCTCACAGTATTTTGATCTTCCTTTGTTAATAGACAGCAGCCTAGGATTTTATCTTCTTCGAAAGCACCAATAAGAATGTCATTTTTTTCTTTTTGCAATTGTTCTTCTGTAAAATCCAATTTCAAAGGTTTACGCAATATTTCATAGCGAAGCTTTATCATTTGGTCGTATTCTTTGGTTCCGTAATCTATTTGTTTGATCGGCATAACTAGGGGATTGCGCTATTTATTGGAAAAATAAAAATACTGTTTTTCTTTTTCATTTATTGACATGATAAAAAAAATAATAAAGTTTTAGCATGTGTATCTTGCTTTAAGCACATAATTTATCTTTTAGCTGATCCGATATTTAAAATTTGGTATTCACTGATGTTTTAAAAATAGTTATTATTTTTTTTTATCACAAAAAGTATATTTTTGTGCCCATATAACTAAACCATACAATCATGCAAGACGTTGCTACAAGAGTTAAAAAAATTATTGTTGACAAGTTAGGAGTTGACGAAGCTGAGGTAACACCCGAAGCATCATTCACTAACGACTTAGGTGCCGACAGTTTGGACACCGTTGAACTTATTATGGAATTTGAAAAAGAATTTAATATTTCAATTCCTGATGAACAAGCGGAAACTATCACAACCGTTGGCCAGGCAGTAGCATACCTTGAGGAACATGCTAAGTAATCATCTAAATTAACTTTGCAGGCAAGCTTATGGAATTAAAAAGAGTAGTAATTACCGGGTTGGGTGCCATAACGCCATTAGGGAAAAGCGTTCCTGAATATTGGGAGGGTTTGACTAATGGTGTTTCTGGTGCTGATTATATTCAGCAATTCGATTGTGCGAAATTCAAAACCAGGTTTGCCTGTGAAGTTAAAGATTTTGATCCCACCAATTATCTCGAGAGAAAGGCAGCAAGAAAGCTCGATCGCTTTACCCAATTTGCCCTCGTGGCAAGTGATGAAGCAGTAAAAGACGCCGGAATTTCCAAAGAAAATGTAAACCCGGATAGGGTTGGAGTTATCTTTGGCAGCGGCATTGGAGGCATTACCACTTTCCAGGACGATGTAATGGAATTCGCCCGGGGAGACGGTACTCCAAGATTCAATCCTTTCTTTATTCCTAAAATGATTCTTGACATCGCTGCTGGCCAAATATCCATGAGGTATGGATTTCGGGGTCCGAATTTCGCAGTTGTTAGCGCCTGTGCAAGCAGTACTAACGCCATTATTGATGCTTTTGATAACATTCGTTTGGGTAAAGCTGACATCATTCTTAGCGGCGGCGCAGAAGCGGTTATCTCTGAATCAGGAGTTGGCGGTTTCAATGCAATGAAAGCGCTCAGCGAAAGGAACGATGATCCCAAAACTGCCTCACGTCCTTTTGATAAAGACCGTGATGGATTTGTGATGGGTGAAGGTGCAGGAGTTTTGGTTGTGGAAGAATTGGAACATGCAAAAGCCAGGGGAGCAAAAATTTATTGCGAAATAGCTGGTGGCGGCGCTTCAGCCGATGCTTACCATATCACCGCACCTCATCCCGAAGGGCTGGGAGCTAAAAATGTAATGCATGCTGCATTGAACGAAGCAGGCATGCAACCAGGAGATATCGATTATATTAATGTACATGGCACTTCTACTCCTTTAGGTGATATTGCTGAAACCAAGGCAATCTTAAATGTTTTTGGCGACAGTGCTCATAAATTAAACATCAGTTCTACCAAATCAATGACCGGCCATTGCCTCGGCGCTGCGGGAGTTATGGAGGCCCTTGCTTGTATCCTTGCTGTCACAAAGGATATTGTGCCACCTACTATCAATCATTTCACTGACGATCCTGCTTTTGATCCAAAACTGAATTTTACCTTTAACCATGCACAGAAAAGAGTAGTGAATGCTGCCTTGAGCAACACTTTTGGTTTTGGCGGACATAATGCTTCCATTATTCTTAAAAAGTATAAACCGTAATAAATCAAATCATTTTTTATGGAAAATTCCGAAAACATTGCTTCTTCAGAAATTCACAATTTTCTTGAGCGGAGGCTTGGAGAAAAAGAAGCTGATGAAATAATGGAATACATAGAAAGTGAAATTGATAAACGTGTGTTGGCAAAAGGTGATGAAACCAGGCAGGAAATTGACCGTTGGCGTACAGAACTGAAAAATAACTTCGCAACAAAGGAAGATGCTGTCATTTTAGAGAAGAAACTGGTAAAAAGAGTGTCGGCAGTAGAAGGAACAATTATTCTGTGGGCATTCGTTTTTTGGTTTACCCTTATTATCGCAATGTATATAATTTTTAAATTTATACAATAATACCTGCAGATCGGATTCTGTAATTAAATTTCAATAGAACATTCAATCTCCCGTCGGGAGGTTAATTTTTTAGAATCAATACTTTCTTTACAATTTTATTATCTTCGTTTATTACCTAATTTTTATACCCCAATTGGTGTATCTTAAAGTGGCTTAAAGATTATGAACCGAATTAAAATCATTAAAAAACAATGGAACAACTTCTCCCCATAATAGTAGGTGTGGTGGCATTAATTGTCGGCATCATCCTGGGAAAAATATTATTTGCAAAAAATACCCAACAACTAATCGAAAATGCAAAAGAACAGTCTCAACAAATTATTTCTGACGCACAATCAAAAGCAGAAACTTTAAAAAAAGAAAAACAGCTGGAGGCCAAAGAGACTTTTGTACAGCTGAAAGCAGAACATGAAAAAGCAGTTCTTCAACGAAACCAGAAATTAGGCGATGCAGAAAATCGCATCAAGCAAAGAGAACAAGCTATCAATCAAAAAGATCAGAATGTTGAAAAGATCATTAAAGAAAATGAACTGATCAAACAAAATCTCAATCGCCAGATTGAGGTGGTAAATATAAAACGTACAGAACTTGAAAAACACCAGGAAGAGCATATTAAACGACTTGAAAAAGTTTCAGGACTCTCTGTAGAAGAGGCTAAGGCTCAACTGATTGAAACCTTAAAAAATGAGGCCAATTCCCAGGCCTTAAGCATTCAACAGGAAATTGTGGATAATGCCAAATTAAAGGCAAACAAAGAAGCCCGTAAAATTATTATTCAAACAATACAAAGAACTGCTGCTGAGCAAGCTATTGAAAATGCGATCACCGTTTTCAACCTGGAAAGTGATGAAATAAAGGGTTCAATCATTGGTCGTGAGGGTAGAAATATTCGGGCAATAGAGGCGGCCACCGGTGTAGATCTGATTGTGGATGACACTCCTGAAGCGATAATTTTATCTTGTTTTGATCCACTGCGTAGGGAAATCGCACGCCTTTCTTTACAAAGACTGGTAGCTGATGGCCGCATTCACCCGGCTCGTATTGAAGAAGTGGTTGAAAAAACACGTAAACAGATTGAAGACCAGATCATGGAGATCGGTGAAAGAACAGTTATTGAATTGGGAATTCACGGTCTTCATAAAGAATTGGTTAGAATTGTGGGAAAAATGCGTTTCCGTTCTTCTTATGGTCAAAATTTGCTGATGCACAGCCGTGAAGTTGCCAACCTTTGTGGGATAATGGCTGCAGAATTAGGAATGAATCCAAAATTGGCAAAAAGAGCAGGTTTACTACATGATATAGGTAAGGTGCCGGATGAAGAAACTGAATTAAGCCACGCTCTTCTTGGTATGAAGCTCGCTGAGAAATATGGTGAGAATCCAGCTGTTTGTAACGCAATTGGCGCTCACCACGATGAAGTAGAAATGCAGTATGTTATTTCTCCGGTAGTGCAGGCATGTGACTCCATGAGCGGTGCAAGGCCCGGCGCAAGACGTGAAATAATGCAACAATATTTGCAACGCATTAAAGACCTTGAAAATCTCGCACTTGCTTACCAGGGAGTTGAAAAAGCCTATGCCATTCAGGCGGGCCGTGAACTCAGGGTAATTGTAGAATCCGATAAAGTGAGTGACGGTGAAAGTGATAAATTAAGCTTTGAAATTGCCCAGAAGATACAAGCTGAAATGGTTTATCCCGGACAGATAAAAGTGACAGTTATTCGCGAAAAAAGAGCAGTGAATGTGGCAAGATAATGTGCTGATTTGCTGATATGTAATGTGAAATTTTAAAAATTTTTAAAAATGTGAAAATGAGTCGGAAGAATAATTTAAATCCTAAAAAACAATATCATTTATATCAAAATTGCCTTACATTTGCACTCCTAAATTAAAAAGCCATGAATGCTGTTGCATTTGTTCACGATCAGTTGACAACAAAGAAAGAATTACCGAAGTTTAAAGCGGGTGATAATATTACTGTAAACTATAAAATAATAGAGGGTAATAAGGAAAGAATTCAAAGTTTTAAAGGCGATGTTGTAAAGCGCCAGGGTGAAGGTGGAACTGCTACTTTTACTGTTCGCAAAATAAGCGACGGAGTAGGTGTTGAACGTTTATTCCCTGTTTTTTCTCCAAATATAGAAAGCATTAAGCTTCACAAAGTAGGTAAAGTGCGTCGTTCAAAACTGTACTTCTTACGTGAAAGAAGTGGAAAGAGCGCCAGGATTAAAGAAAAAAGAATTAAATAAGAATTTTAAAAGATAAACAATTGCCGGGAAGAAATCTTCCCGGTTTTTTTATTTAAATTTTGTTCTTATTTTTATTAAATGGTTTATTCGACCGAAAAGCTATTAAAATAGAAATTGGCAATATTTGTTGGTTTACTGAGGTAAAGTTGATCATAAATACCGTAAAATAACCTGGCAGCTTCAACCAGTAAAAAATTATTAACCTATCTTTGCTGCTTAATATTTAATATTATGACATTATTATTCACCCCGCAATTTCTACTTGCGATGCCCGGAGGTTCTGAATGGATCCTTATTCTTTTAGTAGTACTCTTGTTTTTTGGAGGTAAAAAAATTCCTGACCTTATGCGTGGGATCGGTAAAGGAGTAAAAGAATTTAATGATGCAAAAGATAGCATGAAAAAAGATATAGATACCGGCGCTAATTCCAAATCGACAACTGCACGTACTGAGAAAGCAGAGCCTTTGAAAGGGACTTAATTTTTTTGATGAATTACTTAAGTAAGGTTCAATGTTTAACATGTGAACCTTTTTTATTAAATCTATTTCCTTGTTTTTGTATAAATCTATTTCCGAATATCAACAACAATTAAAAGAAAGGAAAATTTCCTGCGAGGAAGTTGTTGAGTCATACCTGGACAAAATTAAAGAAGCTTCCCATCTCAACGCATTTGTCGAAGTTTACGGCGATGAATCTCTGCAGAGAGCCAGGTTTCTTGATCAAAGAAGAAAAGCTGGTGATGCTACAGGAAAGCTCCATGGAGTAGTGGTTGCTCTCAAAGACGTTATTTGCTATAAGGATCATCATTTATCTGCTGCTTCTAAAATGCTCCAGGGATTTACATCTATTTACAATGCTACTGCCGTTCAAAAATTACTAGATGAAGAGGCTATTATAATAGGCAATTGTAATTGTGACGAATTTGCGATGGGAAGCACCAATGAAAATTCCATTTACGGAAGGGTAAAAAATGCATTAGATCAAAATAAAGTTTCCGGTGGTTCTTCCGGTGGCTCAGCAGTAGCAGTGCAGGCTGGCTTGTGCATGGTAAGCCTTGGAAGTGATACGGGCGGATCTGTAAGGCAGCCTGCTGATTTCTGTGGGATTGTGGGAATGAAACCTTCTTATGGCACTATTTCGCGTCATGGTTTAATTGCATATGGCTCTTCTTTTGACCAGATTGGCCTATTTGCTAATAATGTTGAAGATGTGGCTCAGGTTCTGAATGTCATTTCTGGTAAAGATGATTATGATAGCACAGTAAATCAATCTAAACCTCTGAATCTTATTTTGTCTAATCATGAAAAAGACTCGAATAAATACCGGGTTGCTCTTTTTAAAAATGCGATGAATTACCCTGGCCTTGACCCGGAAATAAAAGGAAGTATCAATCAATTAGCAGAAGACTTAAAAAGTACTGGCCACTTTGTTGAAGAAATTGATTTTGATTTGATCGATTTTATCGTGCCCGCCTATTATGTGCTTACTACTGCTGAAGCTTCTTCAAATCTTTCAAGATATGATGGCATTCGTTATGGATACAATGATAACGATCAACAAGAGGACCTTACCACATTTTATAAAAGAAACCGGGGAAAAGGATTTGGAAAAGAAGTGAAAAAGCGAATTATGTTAGGGACTTTTGTTTTAAGTGAAGGATACTTTGACGCGTATTTTACAAAAGCGCAACAGGTGAGAAACTTATTAGTAAAACGCACTAAAGAGATTTTTAACAATTTTGATATAGTTCTTTTGCCAACGGTTCCGGCCACGGCGTTGGAAGCCGGGGCGATGAATAAGGATCCAATTGCTGTTTATCTTGCTGATATATATACGGTTTATGCTAATCTGACTGGATTACCTGCTATTTCATTGCCTTTATTTCAACATTCGAACGGAATGCCTTTTGGCGTTCAGCTTCTTACCCAGAAAGATAATGAGTTAACTTTACTCGAATTTTCAAACTTGCTGATGCAAAATCACAAGCATTAAAGTCTGATGAAAAAATATTTCTTTCTATATTCTCTACTGATCCTGTTATTTCCTTACTCCGTTCTCGAAGCACAGAGCAAAGAAATGAAAGTGGGAGATATAGCTTTTGCCAAAACAAAAGCAGATACTTCAAGTAAAATTGAAAATAAGGTGATAGACGAGGTTATCGAATCCAAAAATCCTGTAAAGAAGGAAAAGGTGGAATACCTAAGCCAGGTTACCAAATATGGATTTAAAAACCTCTTTAAAAACTATTCTTATAATTCCTCTATTCCCTATGCGGTCCAGGTAAATCCCTTTGCAGAAAATTACATGCAGGATTATTTAAAGGCTCATGAACAATCCCTGTTAACGTTGAAAAAAACCGGGTTGCCTTATTTCAATCTGATTGATGGAATCCTTATTCAATACGGTTTGCCAAAGGAATTAAAATACCTCGCGGTAATAGAAAGCGATTTAAAATCAAATGCATTATCTGTGAAAGGAGCGCGTGGGCCGTGGCAGTTTATGGATTATACAGCAAAAGGTTATGGACTGGTCGTAAACCAGTATGAAGATGACCGCACTGATTATTACAAAAGCACTAACGCAGCTGCGAAATATTTGCTTCATCTTTATAAGGATCTCAAAGATTGGCTTTTGGTAATCGCTGCTTATAACGGGGGCCCGGGAAGAGTTTACAGCGCCATTAAAAAAAGCGGTAGCCGCAATTTTTGGGATCTTCAGTTTTATTTACCTGAAGAATCCAGGAATCATGTGAAAAAGTTTATAGCTACTCACTATATTATGGAAACAGGCGGTAATAATATCGCTGATTCGAAGTTTAATTATTCAAGTCTTTCAGGCAATGACAGCAGCGCATTTACTGCCCATCTTTCAGATTCAGAAAAGCAGAACATTGATTCAATGAAGGTTTCAGGAAGATATATGGGGAATATAATTGCCAAAAACATTTCTATGAGCATGGAAGATTTTAATCATTTCAATCCAGGCTTTGATAAGGTATTATCAGAAGGAGAAGCATATAATTTACAATTACCATCCGAAAAAATGACCTTATTTAATTCCAAAAAGCTTGACATTTTGAATGAAAGTGTGACCCAGCTTTTACAAAGTGTGAATATAAAGTCGAGGTAAGGATATTTAAAAATGGAGCAGAAAATTACAGTAAACGAAGGAATAGGGGAGATATTTACTTTAAGAATCAGCGATAATTTTCAATTCTTATTAAAAAATTAATCTTTATTGTGCCTGGAATTGACCATTGGTTATTGTAACAGAATTACCAGTAGAATCCTGGGCTATACCAGAAAAATTGCCTGAGACGGATTTGGACTGGAACTTTGTTATATTCACGATGAATTCCCCATAAGGGCCACCTGCCTGGTAGATCGGGTTTGTAGAAGATCCATATGTAAAAGTGCACTGATACCCCGAGGCTTTATAGGTACCCGTTTGGATTGAGTCGGCATATACAGTGATTTGAAAAGCCTGTTTGCCATCATTGGATATTCCGGTTAACATCAACTGATTGGAGCTACCACCATTAGTACTGTAAACGGATGTGATAGTACCGGCATAATTTAAAGCTCCTTGAGAAAATTGCCAGGAAGCATCAGGTGCAAGTGGTGTTTCGGAGCTATACTCTTTTG
>JBDTJV010000594.1:0-2734 GCA_039935675.1 Ginsengibacter sp.
CTGTACGGTAGAATCTTTCAAAGATCCGTGGCAAGTGTTCCTCTGCAATCCCGTAGCCATTATCGGTAATTTCAACCAATATTTTTTTCCCATCAATTTTATACGCGCTCGCTTCAATAATTCCATTATGTTTTCCGTATTTTATGGCATTATCAACCAGGTTGATGATCACCATCCTTATCTTTTCTTTATCCGCATAAACTGATAATGGTAATTCGCAGCCATCTTTGATAAAACATTTTATCTTATTTCCATCCGCATTAATCGAAAGAGATTCAAACACTTCTTTGATCAAATCCTGGATCACAAAATTCTCTTTGAGCAATAATAATTCTCCACTTTCCAATTTAGTGATCTCGTCCAGGTCATCCAGCAGATTGACCAGGCGATCAATGTTTTTGGAAGCATTGCCCAAAAACTTTTTATTTACTTCCGGATTGTCAATGGCACCGTTTAATAATGTATCTACATAACCCTGGATAGCGAAGATCGGTGTCTTCAATTCGTGTGAAAGATTCAACAAAAATTCCTTTCTAAAAATTTCATTCTTTCTCAAGACTTCCATCTCTTCCTTGTGTTGAACCGCCCATTGCTCCACATCTTCATTCACCTCTTCAATCGGCTTTTGAGGCAAAATATTTTTAAAATAAAACTCCTCTTTTTTGCTCGCTTTGGTTTGATAGATCAATTTGTAGATCAGCTTTATTTTTCTATAAATAAATCGCTTAACTGTGAGATAAATAATAAAATAGCTGACAAGAAATAAAAATATCAGTAACAATAAAGAAGGCAGCCATTTTTCAGAATATAAATAAAAAGCAATGGCCGACATACCGCTAATGGGTAATGCTGTAACAAAACCAACCTGTTGTGGTGAAAAATTTTTTTTAGCAAACATCTTTTATCAATTAGCTGATGAGCTAATTAGCCAATAAGCTAATCAGAGTCCCAATATCCATGCAAAAATTAACGGTGCCACTATCGTTGCATCACTTTCCACAATAAATTTGGGTGTATGAATATCCAGTTTGCCCCAGGTTATTTTTTCATTCGGTACAGCACCTGAATAAGAGCCATAGGACGTTGTAGAATCTGATATTTGGCAGAAATAACTCCAGAAAGGAACATCATGCCATTCCAAATCCTGGTACATCATCGGCACTACACAAATCGGAAAATCGCCCGCGATGCCGCCACCGATCTGAAAAAATCCCAATCCTTTTCCGGTTGATAATTCACGGTACCATTCTGTAAGCTGAGTCATGTATTCAATCCCGCTTTTCATGGTACTTGCTTTCAAATCCTTTTTAATAACATACGACGCAAAAATATTTCCCATCGTGCTGTCTTCCCAGCCCGGCACTACGATCGGAATATTTTTTTCTGCAGCAGCGAGCATCCAGCTGTTTTTAGGATCAATCTCATAATACTGTTCCAGCACGCCACTTAGCAACATTTTGTACATATACTCATGCGGAAAAAATCGTTCTCCTTTATCATCAGCCTCTTTCCATATTTTATAAATATGTTGTTGCAATTTTCTAAAAGCTTCTTCTTCAGGAATACATGTGTCCGTTACGCGATTGTAATGGTTCTCTAAAAGATCCCATTCTTCCTGAGGAGATAAATGACGATAATGAGGCACTCTTTTATAATGAGAATGAGCTACAAGATTCATGATATCCTCTTCCAGGTTTGCTCCGGTACAGCTGATAATGGCCACTTTATCCTGGCGGATCATTTCTGCAAAAGAAATTCCCAACTCAGCAGTGCTCATGGCGCCGGCAAGAGACACCAACATTTTTCCACCTTCATTCAAATGTAATTCGTAACCTTTGGCTGCGTCTATCAAAGCTGCAGCATTAAAATGTCGGTAATGATGTTCTATAAATTGCGAAACAGGGCCTTTACTCATCTTTAAAATTTTTATGCAAAATTAATTTTTTTCAGCCAGATGGTTTTTCTGAGAATTTTAATCAATTTAAAATTCAAAAATAAAGCCAATAGTAGGAAGTAAGGAAGTATTGTCATTTTCTAAAATGACAGGAATAGCATTGCTTCCATCCGGTTTGAGTGCCATACCATCCGTAGTTTGAAAACCGGAATTATCCGCATTGCGCTTAAAAGTATAATTGGGCGTTCCCTGGGTTGTAAACACCAATACATTTTGAAAGTCCAAATAAAGATCCAGGCTGGTTTTCTTAAAGTTGTATTTTTTATCAACCCTTAGATCTACCTGCTGAAAAGGTTTTAGCTTTAATGAATTAATTTCCTTATAATTGAGCGTTCCGGTACCTGTAGTAAGATAATTCGCTCTTGAAGCAATGAGATCAAAAGGAGTATAAGGTGCACCTCCGGCCAAACGGTATTTTAACCCCACTTCCCAGTTTCGTTTAAATTTTTGTCCCAGCGTAGCTGATACTAAATGTCCATAGTTCCAGGATGATGGTAACAATATCCCGTCTGTTCCTGAGAATTCACTTTTATAAAAAGTGACGCTCAATGCATAAAAAGTATTTTTGATAAGCTTTTGCTGAACAAAAAACTCT
Source organism: Ginsengibacter sp. (assembly GCA_039935675.1). GTDB lineage: Bacteria > Bacteroidota > Bacteroidia > Chitinophagales > Chitinophagaceae > Ginsengibacter. The sequence continues at coordinate 2,550 of JBDTJV010000594.1, forward strand.
ATTCCGTATGTAGTGCCTTTCCCGTTTGATAAAACAGCTTCATTGCCTACGGCAGTAAAATCCGCACCCTGGTTAGCCAACGAAATGCCGGTGCGTAAAGAGGTAGGATAATGATCGTATCTTTTATAAAAACCTTCTACCGTCAATCGAAAATCATTTCTCGGCAAAAACTGGAAACCCAGTGC
>JBDTJV010000595.1:0-2918 GCA_039935675.1 Ginsengibacter sp.
GATTTAATTTATCAATTTCATCTATATCATCAATTGCCCATTTTAAAATGTCGATTGCTCCTGTTGTTTTTTTTAAATTTTTATTTCCTAATGTTATTGCAAAAGAGTTCATTACATCAAATGCAATTTGCCCATAATAAAAATAATTTGTCAACCTGTTGAGAAGCGTTTTTACTTCTTCTTCCGATAAATATTCCAATACGCCTTCTGCTATTATGAATGTGGGTCTGTCTGCGGGAATTGTTTCTAACCAATTTTGAGCAGTTATAGAACTTGCTATCATTTTGTATTCATTCGTTTCCGGATAAAATTCTTTACGCAAACTAATTACCTCAGGATAATCAACGTCAAACCAGGTTATTGAAGCATAAGGCTGTACTCTTGTAATCCTGGCATCTAATCCACAACCAAGATGAACCACCACCCCATTTTTATTTTTTGTTATAAAATCTTTCGTCCATGCATCATATTGTTTTGCCCGAACAGCAAGAGTTCTTGCTCCAATTTTTGCCCCTATACTTTTATGTTTTGTAAAGTCAATACCAACTTTCTCAATAATTTCATTTGCCTTTCTATCGTTCAAAACAGAATTCTTTGACCGGTAGTCTAATGCTTTGCCAGCAAGTGGTATAAACAATGTTTCTTTTTCGTCTGTCAATTTAATTTTGTCTATTATTGCCATAATTTTATTTTTTAAACCGTTTATAAGCTTCCTGAATACCTTCTTCTGTTTCCGGCACTGACAAATTCATTCCGCGTGTAATTCTCGCTTGAATACTTTCTACAAATGGCTTGTACGACTCATAGTATTTTGAAAATGCTGATTGATAATCTCCGTTTGATGAATGAAGCTCTTGCGCTAAAATAGTGGCACCTTGCATTGCCAAACTGGTGCCCATTCCTGTATGGAAGCTTGCTGCGTGCGCTGCATCACCAACTAATGCAACACGACCTTTTGACCATACAGGCATATGAATTTGACAAACTTCGTTAAAATATAAATTGTCTGAATGCAGCATCGCATCTATAATTTCAGGTATTTTCCACGAACTATTTTTAAAATTGTCTTTCAATATTTGTTTGTGTTGTTCATCATTTCTATAATCGTAATTTAGTTTATGTGACCTGAAAACAACAAAAGCATTCACTGCATTTTTAAACGGATAAATGGCCGCCATTTTGCCCGGCTCATTGTATATCGACCCTGAATTTGGCTTGTTAGGTTTTATGTTGGGTGCTTCCACAATGGCAAAGTATTCGCCGAAAAATTTTGAGTAATTTCCTTCATTGCCAAAAGCAAGTTTTCTTACAGCAGAGTGTGTTCCGTCTGCGCCAAAAACAAAATCAAAATTTCTGCTGCCACCGGTTTTAAAAATTACTTCAACTTTGTCTTCACGCTGAATTAATTTTTCAATTCTGTTTTCAAAAAGAAATTCGACTTCATTCGTTGGAATGCTCTCATAAAGTATATCCACCAAATCATCACGATGAATTTCAATATCGCCACTGTATTCCGGTTGAGCATTTAATGAAAAATCAACGATTGTTTCGTTTTTGGCATTTACAATTTCATCGGTGTGTATAAATTCCTTCACTTTAATCTTTTCCAATATGCCCATTTGTTTTGCTGTATTTAAAGCATCGCCCCGCACATCAATTGGCGAGCCGCCTCTTCTTAATCCCCTGGTAATTTCAATCACGGTAACTTTATATCCATATCGGTTTAGCCAATAGGCTAACGTTAATCCTGCGATGCTTGATCCTGATATTAAAACTTGCTTTTTCATTTTTTCTATATTTATTAGGCAAAGTTGAATATATCTTTACGAATAAAATAACTCATTAGCTAATAATAATAGTCGTAAAAATTATGGTAACTAAAACCGACGAACAAAACCTCCTTCAATTTGTAAATAAAATCGGCTACGATATTGGAGGCGATATGCCAAAAAACATAGAACTGCAATACCAAAAAACCTTTGATTTCTTACCCGAACTGGCTATGTTCATTGGTTCGTATATTGTAAAAAAGACATTCACGCGCCAAACAACAGGTGCCAAATTTATCAAAGACAGCATTTGCTTTTTCTTCGTAAATATGTTTGAAGATGATGAACAAACAAGTGGTAAAAGAAAACCCAAAACAGAGGAACAAACGGCATACGTGCATGTGTTTCCGTTTACGCATTCACACAAAAGTGTTTTCAAAAAAAATTCGCATATAAAAGCTGTTTCTGTTATTATCAGTGCTGCTTATCTGAAAAGTTTCATGAAACAAGATGCTGAACATTTTCAATTTTTATTCGATAGTGATAACAATTTCTTAATTGAAGAGATTATGACGGATGATATTTTGCGCACCGTAAATGAGATCGTGAAAAAAGAAGAACCAGCCACTTTGAAAAGTTATCACTACCAACTGAAAGCAATGGAATTGTTGTTTTATTTGTTTCAAAGTTTGAGCAAACGTGAGAAATCTGTCCAACAAAAACTAAGCGAAAGTGAAATAAACTCTATTTACAAAGTTCGCGACAAACTTGTTTCATCATTGAGCAAACCAAGCGCTATTGAAGTATTGAAACAAATTGCAGGAATGAATGAGTTAAAAATGCGCAAGATCTTTAGACAAGTTTTCGGTATGGGAATATATGATTATTATCAACACTTGCGAATGAAGGAAGCTGCAAGGCTTTTGCGTGATAAAAAACTATCGGTATCAGAAGCGGGGTATCAAATGGGTTTTGAAAACCTAAGTCATTTCACGAGAGTATTTGAAAAGCACATCGGGAAAAAGCCAAAAAAGTATAGTAAAGAATTGCACAGCCAATAGAAAGGCTAACTTTGGAACTGGTTAAATTAGAGGGATTTTATATTTTTAAAGTTTATATCTTATGAACAAGCAAATCATTTACGTTTCT
>JBDTJV010000596.1:0-8650 GCA_039935675.1 Ginsengibacter sp.
ACTCCGTACCACATTGTTTGCCCGGCTAATTTTTTTATACTGCTCAAGAAAATCCTGGTTTAAAAAGACGCAAATTTACTTTTATAAAATTGAAAATAGAAATAGTGGTTATTCGTTTGTTTACTGGAAATCCTTTATAGTAAACTATGATTTTGAAAACAAAATACGGGAAAGCCACAAATTTTTTTTTGGATAAAAATTTCGCATTTTAATCCTTCTTTTTGAAAATGTGATATCAATCTGAAGTATCTGTTATTTTTTGCCGGTTTTTTTTAACCAACCCTTTTTCTTTTTTCACCTGCAGCCTTTTAACTTTTGAGGCTTTTGTAGGTTTGGTAGCTTTTCGCTTTTTTACTTTTATCAGCGATTTATTCAGAAGCAAGTGGATCTTAACGATGACTTGGTCTTTATTGCCTAATTGAGTTCTTTCACTCTGACTTTTTACCAATAAAAAACCTTCCTTAGTAATTTTGTTAGCAAGCTTTTGAGATATAATATTTTTTTGATAATCGGATAATATTTGTGAATTGGCCACATGGAACCAACCTTCGACCATAGTTTCCACTTTATTTACATTCTGGCCTCCTTTTCCACCGCTACGGGCAGTTTTAAATTGTATTTCATTTAAAACATTTATCATAATATATAAAATTACAAAATTAAACAGCAGTATATTTCAAACGTTCGTTACAATAAATTCGTATTTTGTTATGCCTAATTTTTTATAAAGAGAAAAAAAGTAGATTTTTGCCATATAACCATCAGGAAATGAAGTTAAAAGATATATACCAGTCCTTGCTCGAAAGAAAGAATCATGGCAAAAAGTCTTTTGCAGTTTTGATAGATCCGGATAAAGTGAATGACGAAAAAATGGAAAAAATTATCCGGTTGTCCTGCGCTGCCAAAGTCGATTATTTTTTGGTCGGAGGCAGCCTGGTTATTTCCAGCTATTTAGACGAATGTGTTCAGATCATTAAGCGAAATTGTAATATTCCTGTTTTGCTTTTCCCTGGCAATTCTACCTACGTTTCTATCTATGCAGATGCTTTGCTGTATCTCTCCCTGATCAGTGGCCGGAATCCTGATCTGCTGATAGGCCAGCATGTAGTGAGCGCACCAGCAATAAAGAAAAGCGGACTGGAAATAATGAGCACCGGTTATATGGTGATCGATGGTGGTGCACCAACAACAGTCTCCTATATTTCCAATGCATCGCCATTACCTGCAGATAAAAATGAGATTGCAATGTGTACAGCGATGGCAGGAGAAATGCTCGGAATGAAGATAATCTATATGGATGCAGGCAGCGGAGCGCGTCGTGCCATTTCCGAAACAATGATCGAACAGGTTTCATCATCGATCCAGGTGCCCTTGATCATAGGCGGCGGGATTACTGACCCTGAAAAAGCTTATCTCAATTGCAAAGCAGGCGCCGATGTTATCGTGGTCGGAAATGCAATCGAAAAAGATGAAACTCTTATCATGGAAATGGCTTCTGCCATTCATTCTATTCCCCAGAAAGTTAATGGATAAACTATAAAGATTCTTTAATTCAATAATGCTTTTGTGTTAAATAACGGGTCAGCATTTTTTAATGCCTGGTAGTCTGCTACTGTACTTGCAAACGATGTCCAAACAACCAATGGAAGAAAATTATAGGCTGTATTTTTATCCTTCTTCAACAATAATAAAAAACTCCTTATCGCCAATACCGCGTCCCCCTTGGTCCAGATTGCTGCCAGGATTGAACTTTTTTTATTGAAATAAATATAGTTGAATGAGAAAAAAATCGCCCAAATAGAAGCTTGCAGAAAAAGTATTTTTCTCTTTTCTTCCATAGACGAATTCAATATATTCTGTAATGCCTTTAATAAAAAGTAATTATTAATTGTCCATGCAGGGGCGAAAACCCATGCAGGTGGTGCCCATGGAGCTTGTTTTAATTTTTTTGTATAAAGCTTTGTTTCCTTACGGGTTTTTTTACCGGATGATAATCCCCCAATTGCTGAAACTACGATTGCTACGATCGCAACCTGCCACCAATTTAATTTTATAAACCTTTTGAGCATATTCCTATTTTTAGTTGAATTTAAAAAATAAAAATGGTGCCAAAGTAAACCAACAAAAAAGGTAAATTCTTGATTGATAAAATTTTGAAATGTAGCTTTGAATTTTATAATAAAAAAACCGCCAAAATTCTTGACGGTTACAAATTGAAGAAAAAAAATTTCTTAAGCCTTCTCGAAATTTTCCGCTGCTTTTTTCCAGTTTACCACATCCCAGAAAGCTTTTAAATAATCACCTCTCTTATTCTGATATTTTAAATAATATGCATGTTCCCATACGTCGCAACCTAATACAGGAGTGCATTTACATTCAGCAACATCCATTAAAGGATTATCCTGGTTGGGTGTAGAGCAGATGGTTAATTTGCCGTCTTTGGCGCCAAGCCATGCCCAACCGCTACCAAATCTTCCAGCTCCTGCCGCATTAAATTTTTCTTTCATTGCATCCAATGAGCCAAAAGCATCGTCAATTGCCTGGGCAAGTTTTCCTTCAGGCTTTCCACCACCATCTGGTGATAAAATTTCCCAGAAAAAACTGTGGTTCCAGTGGCCACCGCCATTGTTACGAACTCCTGCAGCATATTGGCCTGCATTTTTTACCAAATCCTCCAGGGATTTGTTTTCATTTTCTGTGCCTGCAATAGCCTTATTAAGATTGTCTACATAAGCCTGGTGGTGCTTATCGTGGTGTATTTGCATCGTTAATTTGTCAATGTGGGGCTCAAGCGCATCATAATCATAAGGAAGAGCCGGAAGTGTAAATGCCATAATATTTATTTTTAGAGTGAATAATAATTCGGGTTACAAATTTACTTAATGTATTCCAAAAACTAAGACGTTCATTTTATCAGTACAAAAATTTGCCGATTTCGAAAATCTATAACTTGTTTTTTTCTTTGCGTCAAACACCACGCCAGCATTTACCTTCGCTTTTTAAAAAACTCTTTTAACAGGGAAGAGCATTCCTGTTGCAAAATATCTTTTGTAACAGTTGTTTTAGGATGCAAAGGATTTCCAATTTTTGCTGATCCGGATAATGAAAGGCCTCCATGCTTCAAATCTGTTGCACCATAAACCAGCCTGCCTATTTTACTCCAATACAAGGCCCCGCAACACATGTTACATGGCTCAATGGTAACATAAATAGTTGCTTCAGGTAAATATTTACTTCCCAAAAAATTAAAGGCGGATGTAAGGGCGATAATCTCTGCATGGGCTGTGCTATCATTAAGCGTTTCCACCTGGTTGAAACCCCGACCCAATATTTTCTCATTCATCACAATCACCGCACCGATGGGGACTTCGTCTGAATCCAAAGCCCTGAGTGCCTCTTGCAGAGCCAGTTTCATAAAATGTTTGTCATTCTCAACGCCACGTGAACCAGGTATAGGACTCATAAAATTATTTCGATATTTAATTGATCGTTTTACCACCTGGACCTACAACTTTTAAACCCAATCACATCTACACCTCTTTCACCGTGCCGGTTCTCTTCAAAGCGCCCCAGCCCTGCAATTCACCTTTGATGGCTTTATTAAAAGATTTAATCAGGATATAGTACATCATCTGGCGATAGATCAATCTCTGTGGAAGCATCCAGACCAGTTTAATGTGATTTTCCCTTTCATAGGCAAATGCAAGAGCCGCTCCGGCAATATCTACCAAAGTAAAAATGATATAGTAAACAATAATATGAGGAATGCTTGCTACAACAATCCCAAAAGAAGCCGCCAACAGACTCACTACCAAAATAATATCAGCCAAAGGGGCCAGGAAAGGTAAAATAATCTGGAAGATCAATATGTTTGGCATGGCAATCATTCCAAAATTTTTATATTTTGAATTAAAAAGTGTATCCCTGTGTTTCCAAAAACACTGGATTACTCCAAAGCTCCACCTAAATCTTTGTTTTAAAAACTGTGGAAAAGTTTCGGGGGCCTCGGTGTAGGAAATTGCCTGTGTACAATTTCTTACAGTATACCCATTTCGCAAAAGACGCATCGTAAGATCGCAATCTTCTGCCAATGTATCCGTAGTAAAACCGCCTGAAAGAAGTAAAGCATCTTTTCTGAAAGCCCCGATAGCGCCAGGTATTACGGTAATACAATTTAACAGATCGAATGCGCGACGATCAAAATTCTGCGAAGTAATATATTCAATGCTTTGCCAACGCGTGATCATATTTACTTCATTGCCCACTTTCACATTTCCGGCAACAGCAGCCACATTTTCCTCGCTGAATTTTTTCATTAAATGAGATACCGCATCGGTTTTTAGCTGAGTATCTGCATCAATACAAACTACATATTCGGCAATTGATTTGGCAATTCCAAAATTGAGTGCGGATGCTTTTCCGCCATTTATTTTTGTAAAAACATGCACTTTTGGATTTTCTTTAAACACTTCAGCCACTTTGAAAAAAGTTTGATCTTTACTTCCATCGTCCACAAAAATGATCTCAATCTCCGGATAATCCTGTGCCAATAAACTATTTATAGTTCTTACTGAATTCATCTCTTCGTTATAGGCGGGAACCACAATGCTTACGAGCGGCAACTCGCCTTTGTTACCAGTCAATAATGCGGGAAATCCTAACAAATCCGAAGCGTGCTCCTTCTTTTTTTGGATACTTGCCAAAACAGCCATCAGGATCATTCTACCCACTGATAGCAAAATACCAATGATGAACAAAGAAAATAAGATTTGTCCGCTCCAGTACGCAGATTCGGCAAGGAAAAAATTGAATTTTCTTGTCCAGCGATCACGGGAATCTGCAACCCTTGGCATTACTTCATCTCTTGTTTTGCCCATGAGATCCGAAACAGAAGCAAAAACATATCCCCTCTTTTTAAAATAGTCTATGATCCTTGGCAACGCATCCACAGTCGCCTGGCGTGTTTCACCCCCGGCATCGTGTAATAAAATGATACTTGCATTGGTAGAGGCTTCCTGGTTTACTACCCGTTGAAAAATACTATCTGCTGAAACGCCGGGCGCCCAGTCATTTGGATCAATGCTTTCATTAATGGTCAAATAATTTTCATCGCGACTTCTTTGGATGGGGGCAAGTTCATCGTAAGTTTCCGGTTCGGAGTCGGCGTTGTAAGGCGCTCTGAATAAAATGGTAGAATGGCCCGTAACACTTTCGATCAACAACCGCGTCAGCTTCATTTCCAGTGCTGCCCGCGACAAACTCATCTCGGCAATATTGTGATGGGTAAAAGTGTGATTACCTATTTCAAAGCCATCACGGTATTCTCTTCGAAGAATTGGAATGTTTTGTTCGGCGTTGATACCAATTACAAAGAAAGTTGCAGGCACTTTTTCCCTCTCAAGAATATCCAATATCTGCGGAGTCCATTCGGCACTTGGCCCGTCATCGAAAGTGAGAATAAGTTTATGTCCTTTACCAACCGTTGTATCTTCCGCAAATCTCCTGATAACGTATCCCGAAGGAAGCTGCAGATAATTTTGTTCCGCAATCAATTGTTCGGAAGTATCAATTTCAAAGCTGATCTTGCCAGGTTGCGGCGAATAAAGAATGTCCAGGATTTCACCTTCACCCACGAAACTTACACTGTTCCGTATAAACGTAGTTTTGAGCGAATCAAAATTAAACGGATTTTTTTGAAGGGAGGCGTTGCTTAAGCTACGGTTATAGTATTTCCAGACACGTTGATCTTCGCTGCCAAGGCGCCATAATGCGGTCCCAGCCACAGGAAATTCATCACTGAATCTTAGAATATTAAAAGTAGTTGCTGCGTCAGTAAACCAAACGTCGTGATTAGTAATATCGGAAGTGTCTGAAGAATTTTGAGTCACATAACTATAATGAAGATTGTAAGTATCATCATCATAAATGATTTTCGCATTAATCGATCTTGCTTTATTGATGGCATCATTGTAAGTAAGCGGAATTAAATCCATCTTTCCATCTGACCAGCTATAACCAAAGCCGGCAACTCCTAAAATAATTTTAGAAGGATCTATCCTGTCAGCTGTCCAGGAAAGTGCATCCTCAATCCATTTCTGAGCACTGATGGGGCCTGGACCAGTCGATGAATTATACTCGTCATAGGCCATGAGGATGATATAATCATTGTAGTCTGATAATTTCGAATAGTCATAATCATTATTCTTCGGTTCCACATCCATCGTTACCCACATTCCTTTCGAATGAAGTGTTTCATATAATTTTTTTTGAAAGGCGGTAAGAGGTTCATTGGTTTTTTCCTGTAACTCTTCAAAATCCACATTGATCCCATTCAGGTGGTAAAATGAAAGTGTATCAGCTACTTGCTTAATAAAATTATTTCTTGCTACGGTATCCGTCAAGATATGATGAAGCAGTTTGCCGTCAAAATCACCTTTAGCAGAATTAAAATTGGAAAGAATTGGTAAAATGCGCAAATTCTTTTGCTTCATTATTGCAAGGCCGGCACTGTCAATTCTTGTTTGCAGTTTGTGAGTTACTGTATCAATAAAAAACCATTCAGGAATAATCGTATTGATCTTATCCGCATTACCTTCCAGGTCGGGAAGTGACAATTTAGAATTCCATGGTGTATAAAAAGCAGCCCTTATCAGGGAAAGTGAACTGGCATTTGAAGCGGGATGCCGGATATTTTTTAAAGAGTCCGCTTTAAATTTTTTAAATAAAAAATTTTTAAATCCTTTGTATTTTAAATTCTGGCGGTTCTTTAAAATGAGAGGATTTGATGGATCAAGTGTTGTTTGGTATTCCCGTGCTTTTGCTTCAAGATTTGGCACGTTTGGCAAAGAGCCACTATACAATGCGATACCCAGAACGACGAAGAAAAAAATACTGATCATTAAAAGAACCCGACCTGTCCATTTAAATCTTTTCCAGCGCGTCGGTTTTTCTGTTTGAAAAATTTGTGAAGTCTTATTGTCACTCATATTGTAAAGTAGAAATACAACCTTTTAAGTTGGTTTTAAACCACGAAGGTAAACCGGTTCACGGTTTCATTCTTATATTTATTTGTTATTATACATTGACTTAACAAAGTTCTTACCAATTTTAATGGATTCCTTGTTTGATGAATTCAGAAGGGGCAAAATTCAGGCAGTTAAAAGGATTGCTATTTATTTATATCATTATTAAACCTGAGGATCTTTAAAAATGCAGTAGAAAAGGAAATATCACCAATTCCTGTTTCTGAAAATAAACGATCCGATACTTATTTTAATTTGAAAAAAAATTAGCCACGACTACTCTTTCTTTCTTTTTTTCCGGGTATAATGTTCTTCAAAATAATCTGTATGGAAATGGTTGAGCCTTAATAAAAGATTGATTAAAATTTCCTGCTCTTTTCCGGTTAAATCACCCGCTATATTAGGTTGAATAGAGGCAAGTGTCTGATAAGTTTTGGCTAAAAGGTTCTTCCCTTTTGTAGTAGTTTGTACGAGGCTTGCTCTTTTATCTTCCGGATCAGTAATTTGCTTTATCAATCCCAACTTGCTAAAGCGTTTGAGCATATCAACGACAGTTGTGAATTCCATCAGTGATTCATTGCTTAACGCTGATTTATTAATCTTTTGTACCCTGTCTATTATCTGTAATAATCTAAATTCTTCCAGGTTTGACAAACCTATCTCCTGGAATGGAATCTTTGCGTAGTTTTTCACAAACAGGTTCATTCTTGCGATGAGGTGACCAATGATTCCCCTGTTTGCCAAATCCGGAATCGTATTTTTTTCTTCCATTTCTTCCACTTTGGCTAATATAAAATTCTCCTGGTCCGTTGTGGGTAATAGAGAGCTTTCCTCTTTTAAAATCCATTTTGCAAATTGGGCCAAATTACCTTCGGGTTGTAATTGCCGAAAATCTTTCCATAGGGAGATTAATAAAATTAAATCATCATACCATTTTTTCATTTGTGGAATTAGTTGAGGTCTTTAAATCTTTGGGGTACAAAGTAAAGAGAATTGTAAACAATATTAAAAAATTAAAATAAACCGTACCTATAAACAGTACGGTTTATTCACCATCAATCTTTACAACTAAATCATTTACCGATGGAATTTTCAAAAGCTAAAATATTTTTTTTAGCTTAAGGTAACAGTACCTGGTCTATCACATGGATAACGCCATTCGTTGCCACAATATTGGTTGCAATGATATTGGACGGAGTGGTGTTTTTCATTCCTTTTACGGTTGCACCGGACATTAATCCGATGGTAACATTTTCTCCATTTAAAGTGGGAGCCATCTCGCCATTAGAAAGATCAGAAGAAAAAACACGTGCACCAATCACATGGTAAGTGAGAATCGAAGCTAACGTATTAGGATCTGCCATCTGAATGGATGCGATAGTTGCAAAACCAGCAGCCCTGAAAGCGTTATTTGTTGGAGCAAATACTGTAAACGGACCATTACCTGATAAAACCTGCGCTACATTAGTACTTCCCTGGCTAGCCCTTAGTACTGCAGCTACAAGGTAAGAAAGGGAGGTATCTGCCTGCGCCATCTGAACAATATTTCCGGAAGGTGGCATTAATACATTTCCGATTACATGAATGATTCCGTTACTCGCAGCTACATCTGCCTGGGTAACTTTTAT
>JBDTJV010000597.1:0-3132 GCA_039935675.1 Ginsengibacter sp.
ATAGTAAGGAAGGCGATTATAAAGCGGCTATAAAAAACTATTCGAAAGCTATAGAACTTGATACCAGTAATGCAGAAGCCTACTTTGCAAGAGGCACCGCAAAATTAAATGACTTACAATTTGACGACGCAATCCTTGATTTTGACAAGGCATTAAAATTTGAACCATACCTTGAAAAAGCTTTATCAAACAGGGCATTTGCAAGAATAAGAAAATATCAATTTGGAAGCAGCAGAAAACTTTCCGAAAGCCATGGAGTAACAGTTCTGGCATCTAAAGACAAACCGGAAATTCCCGCAAATGAACAGGCAATTATTTGCAGCGATTTAAAAGAAGCTATGTTTTTGGGTGTCAAAAGTAAAATGGTGTTGGAAGCTTTTCAACAATTTTGCGGGACAAAAAGCGGCCAGTAATGGTAACTTTCCGATATGCTTTCCGATGGAATTATAATTGATATCAGGATGAATATCTGTCCCGAAACTGTAACCATATTAGCAGGTGAACAAATAAGCGCTTTTTCTATTTACCTTGGGCTCCATTTCTTCTTTATGCTACGATCTAACAGACCTGTTTTTTATAAGAATAAGCTTTTCAGGACATTTCTATCTTTAGTTATAATTGCCATTTGTAGTCATTGCAATGGGCAATCTTTCAAAAACAGCGTAGGATCTGTTGACACAACTGAGAAAGTGGCTCCTGAAAGTCTTCATTTTATCGCACAGGTTATTGAAAAGCAGGATGACGGATCAAGAGGAGAATTTGACACCACAACAGGTTATCGGAAATATTATTACCCCAATGGAAACTTGCACATGGAAGGTAAAGTGACTAAAGCCAGCCCCGATGATTATCGTGATGGCATCTGGAAGTATTATAATGATGACGGCCAACTAATGAAGCAAGAGACTTCTACTCAAAAAGGAAAGATAAATGAACTTAAGGTTACCTATTTTAGAAACGGTAACCCATTGAGTAAAACCTACCAATATTTTGAAGGAAGCCCCAGGAATAGCGCAACTTTCGAATTACATAAAATTGAAACATTATTTTACACTAATGGCCAAAAACTTTCAGAACGCCATTTAATAAATGGTAAAATTGAGAACGAAAAATGTTGGGACAGCAAAGGCAATCCACAATCAATCGAATATTTGAAAACGCTAAAGTCAATCGAGGCAGATTAATCATTACAGCAGCAGAATTATGGAAAGCTGAAATAAATCGAATACAAATGGATTAATTAAACCTTTTAGAAATAAAAGTTTTTTTTATTTAGAAAAAGTACTTTCACACCCGGTAACAAAATTTAAAAACTGTTTAAAATGAAAATAAAATTTGCTTCTCTTTCCTCTGTGATCTGTTTTATTATCACATTCAATGCACAGGAAATCCAGGCAGCTCCGGGGTTTCGAAATGCTGTTTTTTCACCAACACCACCTGTTTCCATTTCTTTTCTTATCAATGAATATTACCAGGATGTGAGAGACCTCAACCTTGTTTATATTTTTCCGCATCACCCTGAATATTTTTCAAGATTCGATAAATTAAATGCTGACTGGATGAGTAAATTGAAAGCAGTTAATTTCAATTCACTTGACGTGTCAGATAGGGTCGATTATATTTTGCTGAAAAGGAATATTCAGAATGATGAATACGATTTAAAACAGGATGAAAAAGATTATCAGCAATATAGTTATGCGTTGCCTTTTGCTGATAAGATTGTAGCACTTCAGCAAAATAGAAGAAGAGGTCAAAGACCCGATGCCATGGCAATTGCAAAGGCTTTTCATGACATTCAATTGGAAATTGGAAAAGCAAAATTAGCAGTAATTAAAACGCCTTTACCTGATAAGAATTCATTGAATAAAACGACTGAGACGTTGGAAGAATTGCGCAATGGATTGAAAAATATTTATACATTTTATAATGGCTATGATCCTGAATTTACGTGGTGGATGAAAAAAACGTATCCGAACACTGATTCTGCATTAGCAGCTTATTCCACATGGCTTTCATTGCAACCTGTTGCAAAGGCCGATAAAGCAATGGATAGTTCAGGAATTATAGGCCACCCGGTGGGACTTGAAAAAATTAACCAGTTATTACAATCAGAAATGATTCCTTACTCGCCGGATGAATTAATAAAAATAGCCTACAAAGAATTCGCGTGGTGCGATAGTGAAATGTTGAAAGCATCACGCCTGATGGGCTTTGGAAATGATTGGAAAAAAGCTTTGGAAAAAGTGAAAGAGAATTATGTAGCTCCGGGTGATCAACCAGAATTAATCAACCATCTGGAAGAACACGCGATTGCATTTATTGACAGTCTCGGGTTGGTAACCATTCCGCCATTGGCCCGGGAAGCATGGAGAATGGATATGCTCACAACACAAGAACAAAAATTTGCATCTTATTTTCTCGGCGGCCCTGAAATATTCATTGCCTACCCTACCGATGAAATGAATTATGAAAGTAAAATGATGAGCCTGAAAAGTAATAACCTTGGCTTCGCCAATGCTGAAGTTTACCATGAACTGATACCAGGACACAATCTTCAATATTTTATGGAACGGCGGTATAAACCCTATCGCAGGGTTTTCAGTACGCCATTTTCTGTGGAAGGATGGGCTTTCTATTGGGAAATGACCATGTGGGATAAAGGATTCGACAACACACCTGAGAAAAAAATAGGTTCATTATTCTGGCGGATGACACGATGTGCCCGCATTATTTTTTCATTGAATTATCATTTAGGAAAATGGACTCCGCAACAATGTATTGATTACCTCGCTGATCGGGTTGGGCTTGAAAGAGCCAGCGCGGAATCTGAAGTTCGCAGGTCTTTTACCGGAGGCTATGGCCCTTTATACCAACTTGCATATATGTTCGGCGCTTTACAAATGCATGCCCTACATCATGAAATGGTTGATAGTAAAAAAATGACAGACAGAGAATTCAATGATGATTTTCTGCATGAAAATACCATCCCGATAGAAATGTTTCGCGCGATTATTACCCAACAAAAATTGCCAGAAGATTTTAAAACCGAGTGGCGTTTTTATGATAAATGATTTTATTGTTTGTTCTCTAAAAACAGGAATTGAAGCTATAAAATTATAAAAACAGGAATCA
>JBDTJV010000598.1:0-2549 GCA_039935675.1 Ginsengibacter sp.
CCCAATAAAAAGGCCCGTGATCAATATGAAATTAAAAATCCCCTTTATTTCTTTCTTTACTAGTAAGGTGAGTGTGAAAGGCATTAATAAAATAGAGAAAATTAAAAAGGAACCAAATTAATATGGCTTTTTTAGGATATGAAAATTCCAAAATTATTTCAAAAATTAACTTACTTCCCTATCTTTTGTTGCAAAAGAAAAGATTCTTCTTTTCTCAATGAACGGTCAAGAATAAAAGTGCCGAAGGGAAGCAAGGCCGCAATAAATGCTACTATTACCTTTTTGAAATTCCATTCCAATGTAATGGTTACATAAATCAATGCAAGAATAAAAAGCATAAAAAGTAAGCCATGTACCCAGCCGATATACCATACCGCTTCCGGTAAACGGGCAAAATATTTTAGAGGCATGGCAATAAATAATAATAAGAGATAAGAAATACCTTCTGAAATGCCTGCTATTCTTAATCTTCCTATTCCTGTGGATGAAAACTCTAAGCTCATTATAATAATTGAATGTCAGCGAATTTAACCGGTTCGCATTTAACAGCAAAGCTAAAACTATCATTTGCCATTCATAGTGACTTTAAGACCATTTAACTATGAAATATGCATATTCATGTACTCTGTTTTGCATAGTACTTAACAATCATAGTATCTTTGTTATGTAATTAACAACAAAAAACAATTAAAAATTAAAAAATGAAAGCAATAATCAACAACGCAACTTCAAACTCTTTAGAAGTTGCCAAACAGATCCTTTTTTCTTTGCAGGTATTGATAATTGGCCTGTTTATTCCTTTTTCCTTTGTATTTGGTATCACTTACAACAGGCACCATGAAACAGCTCAAAAAGTAATCAGCGTAAGCAAAAGCAATGCTGCTGTAGTAGAAAGTGGGAATACGGTGAATTTCCAAAGTTTACCTGATCAAAACAGTTGATCCCTTTTGGGAAATGTGTTTGCCAGTGTCGCGTAGATCATACTGGAGTGTCCATACAAAAACCCCTGCATCCTGCGCTTTACCATGAAAAGTTCCATCCCATTTTTGAGTCCAGTCATTAGATTGATAAACCATTTGGCCTAAACGATTATAAACCCTGAATTGAAGGTTGTCCGCTTTGAAAGCATTTAATGGATATAAAAAATCGTTTAGGCCATCGCCGTTTGGAGTGAAGGCATTCGGCACGGCAATGTAGCAGCTTTTAAGCACGCGGATACTGTCAACGGCTGTATCAGAGCAACCTATATTATTTGTCACAATCAATTGGACTGGGTAATATTTCTCCATCAAAATCACGGGGAATTTTTGTGAAATCGGGTTTTCTACATAACTGGAATGCCCATTTTGGAAATTCCAGGCATAGGAAACTATATTTCCGGTACTTGTATTTTTAAAAACTGCCGAGTCTTCCGGGCATAATATGTTATTGGTTTCAAAAGAGGCTTTTAATTGATTATCCAGAACAACCTGCTGCGAAGCGGTATCGCTGCAAAATCCATTGGATACTTCCAAAATAATTTTTTTAACTCCAAAAGAATCAAAATAAGCGACAGGATTTTGAAGATTACTTGTCCCGGCACTGTCCAATTGCCAAAGCCACTGATTAACACCATTTAGACCGTTGTGCTGAAATTGAATCATGTCCGTCTTGCAACCAAAATGAACGTCATAAGAAAAATCAGCAGAAACGGTATCTTTTATAGTGAATGGTAATTTGGAGCCAACCGGCGTCTCCTGTGTACATTCGTCTAAAATAGTATTGCCATCGGTTCCATTTTTTAAAACAATTTGATAATTACCTCCTTTTACCAAAGGTGCAGACAAATTTAAAGTGATTGACCTGGTACCTGAATCTACACAATTCACCTGGGCATTAGTAATAGAAACACTAGCAGGACCTGTTATGCTGAAATCGCTCCCATCGGGAGCTACCGAATTGCATAAAATATTTTTCTTAAATATTAGCTGTAAAGATTGAGGAGCACATTTTAAAGGAACAAGGCTGTCCATTGGAGTGGGCGCCAGTGGAGGAATATTTAAAACCAAAGAATCACCTACCAGGATACTTTGATCGCAATTATCTAAAAGCGTATTACTATCAGAACCCACTTTTACAGATATTACATAATTTCCAACGGGAAGTGGATTATCTAATGTCAGTACAAGCGAATCCATATCAAAAGCGCCACAATATGCCGTAGCCGATACAATTTTTGACGCCCCGGAGGAAAGGGTAAAATCACTTCCATCAACTGCAAGGCTGCTGCATTTCATGTTTTTATTAAGGTTTATATATATTTTCATTGCATCACATGAACTATTTATACTTTTAAGTGCGGGTGCAAGAGTATCGGTGATGCTGGCTGTACCTCCGCCAAAAGAAAGCGAATAACCACTTTGGGAATCCGTAAAATGACTCACCAGCAGAATGTATTGATGCCCGGCAATAATGTTGGGCATCTTTGCAAATCTTGATTCAGTTCCAGTGTAGGAAGAAGCGCATTGAATGTAATTAACACCCGTTGCGGAAGCTCCTGTGGTTCCAGG
>JBDTJV010000599.1:0-2991 GCA_039935675.1 Ginsengibacter sp.
GCTCCATCAGTTCGTTGGGGGAATAAATATGGAAATACAAATCTCATTGATGGAATGGCAAAAGACGGTTTGACGGATGTTTACAAGGATTATGCAATGGGAAATGCAGCCGAATTATGTGCCAGGGAATGCCATATTTCCCGCGAACAGCAAGATGAATTTGCGATAGAAAGTTACAAGCGCAGTCAAGCATCTGTAAATGAAGGAAAATTTGAAGATGAAATTGTTGGCGTTGAAATTCCTCAAAGAAAGGGAGAACCTGTTTTAATGTTGAAAGATGAAGAACCATTCAATGTAAAATTTGACAAAATACCTGGCTTAAAATCTCCTTTCGAAAAAGGAGGAAGTGTGACAGCAGCCAATGCAAGTACTATCAATGATGGATCGGCGGCTTTGGTTTTGATAAGCAAAGAAAAAGCCGACAGATTAGGGTTAAAACCTATCGCAAAAATATTGAGTTATGCTGATGCCGAACAAGCTCCTGAATGGTTTACTACAACTCCTTCTTTGGCGGTACCAAAAGCTATAAAAAAAGCAGGTTTGGAAATCGCTGATATTGATTTTTTTGAGTTGAATGAAGCATTCAGTGTAGTGGGAATTGTCAATACGCAAAATATGAAATTGGATTCCGCAAAAGTAAATGTAAACGGTGGCGCAGTTGCTCTTGGTCATCCGCTTGGAGCAAGTGGCGCAAGAATTATTGTTACATTAATCAATGTTTTAAAACAAAATAATGGGAAAATTGGCGCTGCCGGTATTTGTAACGGTGGAGGAGGAGCAAGCGCTATGGTAATTGAACTATGCTGAAAAAATGTCTCTTTTAAAAATAGTCTATAATTATTCCCACATTCATATCAACGAAGGCCCCATTATTCCATGTCTAAAAAAGTAAGGATGGAATACATCAGATATATTTATGGGACATCTTTAACTCGTTCATAATATTCAATTGTGGTGGAACTATCGGCATTGTGGACAATTTGACTGTAATGATCATTGCCATCCATTTTGATATCTACCATGAATGTTTGTCCAACAACAATGGGATATGTTGAATTTAGATCAAGCTCCTTGATCTGGTCATTGCCTTGAGGAGTAAATGTGCCGAAGCCAACTCCCGTAGAAAGCCGCCCAGAAGCATCTTTTACAGTTTGTCCATACATAAAATAACCGGCCTGAAAAGCCTTGTATTGAGTTCGGTTATTTTTACTGGTATCATTTCCTTTGATGGTATATGAATTTATTTCTTTCCAGAGACCATCCATTGCTGATTTTTGATCAGTACCTACTTTATGATATTCCTCGGTAAGTTTAAAATTTTGAGAATCGATCATAATTTTTGGAATTACCTGTTTATAGCTTTCCGGACTCATAGTAATGTATAAACTAAAATCGGATGGATTGGTGGAAAAAAAAGTATCGCGGGAACTATAAAAATCATGTTCTTTTATCAAACCTGAATCGCTTACAGTATAAGAGCCTACGCCAAAGGCTGAGACACTATCAATTGGATTTACCTGTGTATACATCATAAAGCTGTCCGTATAAATTTTCAGTTGAGCGAGATCCGTATATTTTGTGTCCTTGGTGCCATCACTTACTGTTTGATATTCCATCAGGTAAGCACCTTCCATTTTTAATTTAGTAGAGTTATTGGAGTTGGAATTGTTGCAACTTATTACAACGATCATTAGACAACAAAAAATTAAATTTTTCATAATTTTAGGTTTAATGTTTGTACAAGTTAAATTATTTTTGTATGACGCAAAAATTTTATTTTATTTAACGGCTTTTTCTTATCTAAATATTACCAGTTTTTGCAGGGCTAAGTCGTTAAATTTGACACATTAAATTTCGGGTCATATTTTCTCTTAAAACAATAACTATGAATTTGAATGATCTAACTTTTAAAATAAAAAAGCACTGGATAAATCTTTTGCTTTTCACACTTCTTGGAATATTTATTTTTAGCCCTGCTGCCAAATCATGGCTACTGAAGCAATTAGTTTCCACAGGATTATTTAATGCAGAAATTATAAAAGACAAAAATGGACTATCAATTCCTCCCTCATTTTCATTTACCGATACAACTGGCAAAACGTTAAGCACGGCCGATTTGAAAGGAAAAGTGGTCTTTATAAACTTTTGGGCTTCGTGGTGTCCGCCGTGCCGGGCAGAGATGTCTTCTTTGAACCAATTGTACCTGGAACTTCGTGGAAATAAAAAATTCTTTTTCCTGTTCATAAATGAAGACGAAGATCCATCGAAAGCAAAAAAATATATGGGGAAAGATAATCTATCAATACCTTTCTATAGCCAGGCAGGTGATATTTCGCCTGAAATATTTAATGGCACTTTGCCAACGACAGTCATCCTGGATAAAGAAGGTAAAATGGTATTGAATCATCGTGGAATGGCAAAATATAATACGGATGAATTTATCCGTGAACTAAATGCGCTTTGAAAAAAATGAAAAGACGGATATTATTTTTCTATTAAGATAAACATCAATATTGTCTAAAACAGAAATCCGCTTTATTTGTTTGTTTACTATATTTGATTGTAACAGAATTAAGATGGATAATCAAAATGCCAACATATCAAATCACTTAGCCAATGAACGCACTTTCCTTGCATGGATCCGCACGAGCGTGGGTTTGATGGCATTCGGATTTGTGGTCGTGAAATTTTCTTTATTCGTGAAGCAGGTTTCTGCACTTTTAGGAAAAGAGAATTTGATTCAAAACCGCGGGTATTCAGCCGTTTTGGGAATTATCTTAGTAGCGGTAGGAATGATTACTTCGGTTTTATCGTATGCCCGGTACCGGAAAACAAAAAAACAAATTTCTGAAGGAAATTATGGTAACTCGACCCTATTGCTTACTTTAATTACTGCGATTATATTTTTAGTAAGTGTATTATTGATTGCCTATTTAATACAGAGTACTCAATTTTGATTTCATTCGAAAAATACCTCATGCAATACTAAAT
>JBDTJV010000600.1:0-3302 GCA_039935675.1 Ginsengibacter sp.
ATTTCAACACCATCACACAATTTTCGTCAATATCAAGATCAGGATCGTCTATGCGTGTATGATAGTCTTCAATACTTTCAAACACTACGGCTCTTCCGGTGTGTTTCATCAACGCAGGAGTGGCGGCGCTGGGTTTAATAACCGCACCGTTGGCAGCGAGATTACCTTTTATCACAACGATACCTGCATCCACTTGAAACGGCTTTGGGAAATCAGCAATAACATCAGCATTGTAGCAATCTGTATTACCCTTAATATTTTCATGATGATTTTTTCCGGTAACTGTAATTACGTCTTTATGAAGTTTATCTTTCAGTTCATTTAAAATAACAGGTAAGCCTCCGGCGTAATAAAAATCTTCCATCAGGTACTTCCCTGATGGCATTAAATTTAATAGCAAGGGAATGTGACTGCCTAAGGTATCGAAGTCATCTATTTTTAAATCAACGCCAATACGACCTGCAATCGCGGTTAAATGAATCACGAAATTAGAAGAACCTCCAACCGCAGAGTTAGTAATGATCGCATTTTCAAATGCTTTCCTGGTGAGTATTTTATCTATGGTTAAATTTTCTTTTACCATTTCAACGATTCGCCTGCCGCTAAGTTGCGCCATCACTTTTTTCCTGCTGTCCGCAGCAGGTATTGCAGCCGCACCACTTAATGTCAATCCTAAACTTTCCACCATCACAGCCATGGTGCTTGCGGTGCCCATCGTCATACAATGCCCGATACTGCGACTCATACAGCTTTCAGCAAACTCGCATTCTTCCTGCGTCATCTTCCCGGTTTTCATATCTTCATCAAACTTCCACACGTGAGTACCACTGCCGATGGTTTGTCCTTTGTATCTTCCATTAAGCATAGGGCCGCCAGGTACAACAATCGTGGGCAAACCAACACTCGATGCGCCCATTACGGTGCTGGGTGTTGTTTTATCACAACCAGTTAATAACACTACTCCATCAATAGGATTACCTCTTATACTTTCTTCTGCATCCATGCTCGCGAGGTTTCTGAAGAGCATGGCTGTTGGTTTTAATAATGTTTCGCCCAGGCTCATAATCGGAAACTCCAAAGGAAAACCACCCGCTTCCAATACACCCTTTTTCACAGCTTCTGCATGACTGCGAAAATGCGCATTACAGGGAGTAAGCTCACTAAATGTATTGCAGATGCCAATCACAGGACGGCCATCAAACATATCGTTTGGCATGCCCTGGTTTTTCATCCAGCTACGATAAAGGATTCCTTCTTTGCCCTTTCGGCCAAACCAATCCTGGCTTCTTAGTTTGAAACTCATCTTATAATAATTTGTTGATTAGTAACTAAATCCTGGTAGCTAAATTAAATAATTATTTGTCCTTTGCCCTGTTAATTAACCAGTGTAATTTATCTTTCAAAACCATTGGCGAATTTGAAAAGGAAAGCTTTAGAACAATACCGTAGTGGAATAAAAGAAAGCCACTACATTTTTTCAAAAGGATACTTCAATCCGATCTGTTTACGAACTTCAGTCATGGTTTCCTGGATATCATTACTTCGCGAATGAGAAATGATATCACTTTCAATATTACCAGCCATTATCATATCGTTGGCATGTTGCATTTCAAAAATAAAACCATGTGAAGTACGTTGGTCATCAAATGCTTCCACAAGATTGTAATCTTTATCAAATAATTTAGCAGAACGGGTTCTCCAAAAATCATGAATTTCAATGTATCCTTCTTCACCAAATAATCTTAATTTATTTGTCATACGGGTTGTAATAGCAGTAAATAAGGTAGCCGTAATATCGCCATATTGAAAAATCATTGCCAAACGTTCATCCACGCCGGTTTGGGTCATCGCACCTGATGCTGTAATTTTCTCTGGAACCTTGTTGGTAAAATAGTAAGCCAACGCTACCGGGTATACCCCAAGGTCAAGCAGAGAACCACCTGCAAGTTTTAGATTATAAACCCTTCCTTCATAATTTTTTTCCATCTGGACAGCAAAATCTGCCTGGATTACTTTTAAGTTTCCAATTCTTCCTTCATCCAGCCATTGTTTTGCTTTTATTATTGGTGGTAAAAAATAAGTCCACATTGCTTCCATCAGAAAAACATTTTTTTCTTTTGATAGGGCGGCGAGTTTTTTATATTCTGAATCATTTACGGTAATTGGTTTTTCACATAAAACCGCTTTACCATTTTGCAAGCATTTCAGCGCCTGCTCGAAATGAAAGTTATGTGTAGTGGCAATATATACAGCATCAATTTCATTGCTGTTGTATAATTCGTCATGACTTAATGATGTTGGAATATTATATTGCTTTGCAAAATTGCTAGCTTTTTCTTTGTCACCTGATGCAACAGCAACCAGTTCTGCATTCTGCATCAAAGGAAAATCTTTTGCAAAGGCATTGGCGATTCTTCCGGCTCCTAATATTGCCCAACGAATTTTTTTATTCTTTGTATCCATAATTTTTACAGTGCTTAATAATTATAGTAGTTATCAATGTTATAATAAATGTGTGCTCAGGCAAATGTCAGTCATATCCTTCTTGTTGCAAATAAGATTTCAAATTACATTCCTGAATTATTAATAATTTATTCAATTCTTTAATGATGAAGATCCATAAAATGGCTTTTGAAGCCTATTGTCGAATCATAAATTTTGGGTACAAAATTAAAAAGTCATCCTATCAGATACATTCAAAATATGAAAAATGTATAAATGATAAGCATTCAAGGTGATTTTATATCCTATAACCAAATTAATAAACCAGCCTATTTATTGGTTTACTATAAAAATACCCGGCCCATTAAAATTATTTTATCAAATAGTCATAGCAAATGCATTTTTACCATTTTACTACCAACTTAAAGCTTATAATTAAATTTTTCCTACTTAATTTTGTTTAATTATATTTGTTCAAAGTTAAACAAAATGAATTCTTTATCTATTGCACAGTTGGCCCAATTCTCAGGAATTAAAGCACACACTATTCGTATTTGGGAACAGAGATATGATGCTTTAAAGCCTGAAAGAACTGAAGGAAATACCAGGTACTATAGTGGCATGGATTTAAAAAGGCTGTTGAATATTGTAAGCCTTATTGACCAATATAAAATATCAGAACTGTGCCGCTTGAATGACAAAAGCCTTAATTCACTTGTTGAGAAAGTATCTGCGGAAAATAAAAATAATAGCCAGGAGCTTTTCATTTCTCAGCTAATAGCTGCCGGTATAGAATTCAACGAACCTTCTTTTCAAAAAATACTTTCTCACTGTTTTTTGAGGTATGGTATGGCTGAGAC
>JBDTJV010000601.1:0-3062 GCA_039935675.1 Ginsengibacter sp.
ATGGAGATATTACACAGATCAACCAACAGATCAATCAGAATTTATCTAAATTTAAACCCGGTGTTTATGTTTTGAAAATCAGTAATGCAACTGGCTCCTATTTTGCAAAATTCATAAAGGAGTAGCAAATAATTAAACTTTTAAAATAGAGGCTGTCTCAAAATGAGGCAGCCTTTTTTTATTGGAGTTGCCCATTTATAAAACATCCTATCAATGCTTTATAGATGAGCTTCTAAGCTACCCTTACTAAAAAGCTGCATTCTGCCTTTATAAATATCCTAAAAAGGATTTAAGAAATGTATCCAAAAGTAAATTGGACGGTTTAGTTCTCCATCAAAGCGGATCATTTTTTGCCTATTTGACAAACCAAATCTTTAGCTACCAGCGAAAGTTAATTTTGTTCAATCATTTTGGTTTTGCATTATTGTTATTTAATTGAATGATTGATAAGTTCATAAAATATTGCCTTATAAGTATCCGATATTGGAATTGATATGTCGTGGATCTTGATACGATCTCTTTCTATTGATTCAATTTTAGCTAAAGAAACCATAAATGACTTATGAACTCTACAAACCACGCTGGGAGATATTTCCCTTTCAAAATCATTGAATGTTTGTAGTGTCATGATGTGCTTATGGGTTGTATAAATCTTACGATAATCTTTTTTGCCTTCAATATAAAACACGTCATTAAAAAAGATTTTTTCCAGGCGATATTCCGTTTTTACGAAAAAAAAATTTATATCGTTTGGATTGACATTCCTTGACAAATTACTCTTCACCCTGTCTACCGCCTGTACAAAACGCTCAAATGTATAAGGCTTTAAAAGATAATCGCTTACCTGTAACTCAAATCCCTTTAATGCATATTCGGGGTAAGCTGTAGTAATGATTACCTGGCAGTCGATAGTCGATGACTCCAGCAATTCAATTCCCGATAAGCCATCCATATTAATATCTAAAAAAAGCAAATGCACTTTATTAGCCTTCAAAAAAGACAATGCTTCAACTGCATTATCAAATGTAGAAAGCAAATTCAAAAACGGCAATTTTAGAATAAAACCTTTAGTCCTTTCGAGTGCCAAAGGTTCATCTTCAACTATAATACAATTAAGTTTCATAATTAATAAAGTGATAAAGCAACCTTATACATTCCATTATTATTTGTGATTTTCAGTGCATGTTTTTCAGGATACAAAAGTGCTAATCTTTTTTTTATCAGGTCACTTCCAAGGCCACTTTGTTCCTGTGTAATTTTTGTGTTTTCATTGTAGGCATTTTCGCATTGGAACAAGAGTTTTTCCTTCTCAATATCCAGGTGAATATTAATAGCATTTTCTACTTTTTTATTTTCCGCATGTTTAAATGCGTTTTCAATAAAGCAAATAAGAAGCATTGGAGGTATCATAAAGTTTGCCGGATCTCCTTTAATAGAATAGTTGATGTAATGTTCATTCGTTGTTCTTATTTTTTGAAGTTCAATAAATTTTTCAATGTAAGTTAACTCTTTGTGTAAGTTTATTTTAGCCGGTTTTGTTTCATAAAGCATAAATCGCATTATATCTGAAAGCTTATTTAAATAGGCCGATGCTCTTGAAGCATCCTTTGAAATAAGGACATCAATATTATTAATTGTGTTGAAAAGGAAATGTGGATTTATTTGAGATTTTACCAACGCGAGCTCCATTTCATAATTTTTTTTAGCCAACTCTAATTTGAATTTTATATCATTAAACCAATTAATAAATCCTTTTAAAACCAGGCCCGTTGCGCCATTTACTATAGCAATAAAGGAGAGAAATAATCCCAAAGTGATAATGTCATTGCTGTCCCAATTGATTCTTTTATTGTGAAAAAGGAGATAAATAATTGCTTCTGTAATTAAAGAAGCCATTAAAGCCGCTACAATTTCTGATAGAAATAATCCGAATATTTTTTTATTTTTTAAATACTTGTCAAATAAAAAGAAATACGAAGTATAAAAGCCCAATAGGGCCGGCAGAAATGCGCCTAAGCTTAACGGCGAGCCAAAAATGAGACCACCAAAAAATCTTGACGGCTGGTGTTTTCCGTAAATGCTTAAAACCATTAATAACATGGTCACTAAAAACAGGTATATTACCCAATATCCGATATGCAAGAGCACGACAATTGACTTTTTCATTTTATTTGATTGAAATATTATTTCTCAAATTTAGAATAGTCAGTAGACCGTTACAATTATATTATGCGAAATGGGGAATAATGTCTGTAAAATCGGTTTTTAACGCTGCAAGCAATCGCTAAAAGGTTTCCGTTAATGGTACTCCTTTATCCAAGGCTGGAAACAGAATTCCATCTGCCGGTTATATTCTTAAACATTTGTCCAAGGCCCAAAATATTACTTTTAAATAAACAAACTTTATGGCTGATTTTCATTTATGTCCCGGAATAATAATATCAAAATAATGGTTCTAATTCTGAGGTGACACCTTTTGAGAAGGGGCAACTCTTTCAGTCAATTTTATTTTACCGGATTCGGACAACAGAATACTCCATGGTTGGAGAAGGTTATTCGAAGAAGTTTTCTTTTTAGTGCGAATTATTATCCGTTGAACATTTTGTGCCTTTTAATTTCTTTGTTATTCCTCAGCTTTAATGAATGATAGAATGTTGGAACGTCATTTGTCCACTTTTTTAAAGCCAGGATGATTGCAATAATTTCAAGCCTCGTCAATATGCCAACCCAAAAGCAGATATTGAATAAAATGATTGACTGGCATTGTAAAATAATTTGAATTAAAGTTGCAAAAAGAAATAAAGTCCAAATTTTCGCACCGATAGAATGCGTCGCAATTTCTTTTTTAAATTTTAAAAAACTTACCAGGTAAGTCAAGCCCTCAAGTCCCAAAAGAACTTCCAATTTTAAAGCATTTGTTTTAAAAAAGTCCGGACATTGAATATACGTTGCGATGGCAACAGAAATAAAAAATACCTGGTCAATTGATGAATCTAAGCGTCTGAGTTTTTGCGATGAAATATTTAATTTTCTTGCAATGATGCCGTCAAAAATATCTGTCA
>JBDTJV010000602.1:0-7852 GCA_039935675.1 Ginsengibacter sp.
TTAGATAAAGCCATTGCCTGTATAATAAAATATTGGTTAAATGGCGAATAAGAAAGCCTGTTCAACCGGTCGGCAAATAAAGTAGCAGATACATTTTTGATGATCGTATCGCCAATCAAACCTGCGTTCACGGCCTCTGATATAGCATGGACACCAAAATTGTGGATCAAATTTTCATTATTGTGCATCTGCTTAATTTTATTTGCGGCAAACTGCTGATATTTCGATGCAAGATGATAATTATGAATTGAGCTGATTGCTTTTGCAAATTGTTTCCAGGCATTAATGCAAAGCATCCTGTAAGTATTTTGGCTTTCTGTGATTTGAGGATTTTCAAACCCAGCTCCTAAACGTTCATCCCAGCCCATAAAATTAAGTGGTGGTAATTGATCGTATTCTTTATAAGCTCTCTCCAGTCTTTCATCTGCATTACCGGCATATTTTCTAAAAAAGGCAGTATCACCACTATAGTTAAAATAATCTACCAGGCTCAAAACCCAATACAAGGAATAGGCAGCAATTCCATTATTTTGGCTGGAAGTATATTCAATATTTTTTTTGATAACATCATAATCGCCAAATGCCGCAAGAGCCGCTGCCTGCGCAGGATAAGCATCACCCGTCCATGAATGACGATCGCTTCTTTCCATTAAAATAGCACCGAAATAATCCTGTAACATATTTAACTTGACCAGATAAGCACCCGTGTACCAGATTCGTGTCAGCAAAGAGTCATTACAAAAAAAACTTCCTGTATAATTGGTTGGACGAACCTCGCAAACCAGCCTAACGTTTTTGATATGCCATGGTCTGGAAAATTTATTTACCTGTATCCAGGCAAATCGGACTCCTTCGTATAAGGCATCATTTAATTCAAGGCGATAAGTATTTCCATATTTTTTTGGCGCCATGGTTTTGATGCGATGTTGCGCTCCGGCATTAACTATAGCGGGTTCATTGTACTCACTAATACTCATTTCAATCGAATCAACAAGATCATCTGAATCAAACTCCAGCCAGCCCGCACTTTCAACACCAAAATCAAACATCAACGAACCTTTTCCTAAAACTAAAATCTGCTTATGATCTTGTTTAAATGAACTGTTTGGAATACCATTTACCTTTTTCGGTTGCAGGACATACACTTGCAGAGAATCTGAAGCTTTAGGATTATTCCATTGATAAGCGATCAATGGGTCAGGAGATTCTTTTACAAAAACTCCGGAATAACTACCTCCATGAAGAGGCCTGTAGGGTTCTTTTGCCTGGGCCATGGCTCCATAATCAGCTATCATGAAAAAATAAAGTACGACGGTAAACCTCTTCATAAATAGTATAGAAATGGAGTTTTAATTAGTGAAATTGATATAATATCGTTTATCAAAACTATCATAGCCTGGTGACATTATTTTATCCTCAAAAATCCTTCTGTTTCTTAGGTAAACGCCCCAAAGAGGACTTAAAATTTTAATCTTCATCCATTATATTTTAAAGCACTTTGCAAACTTTAGCCAAATCACATTTTGCAAAGAATAAGGCTGCGAATATAAAAACAAGAATCTTCAATATTTGTTGGTTTACTGTCCGAAATGACCCGACGCTCAACAATAATTATTTAAAAGTATTTCATAAATATCTTCCCTGAGAATCAGCCTTATTTAATTATAAAATCCGCACCGGTCCAATTAAGCCAACAGGAAAAAAAGACTGATGCGATGTCCATATCTGTGCTACTTCATTTTCCTTCAATGACTTCATGTAGTTACCCAGGGTGGTTATTACTTTTACCTGGATAGTATTATTACCTTTTCTTACAAATCGGGAAATATCATAAACAGGATTACCATACCATTGCATGCCCACTTTTTGATTGTTAATTTTGATCTCAGCCACACCATGCGTTTCTCCCAGTTGTAAGTTTTTTACATTTCGTGCATCAGCAAGCGCAAAAGTGTTTTCATAAATAATAGATCCGCCAAATGTTTTAAGATCTTCCCTTTGAGAAAAGTCAATTAGTTTATCCAATGTGATTGAAGTGGATTTCCCGTTCCTGTCTTTTAAACTAACCTTCCATGGGCTTTTAATAATGATAGCAGTTTTTTTACTGATATCCGGCTCCATAAACTTCTGGCCATTTTGTTCGGTATCAAAAATAATCAACCGCGATTCAGCCGGACCAAGGTGAATTTTTAATTCATTATTTTGTAGAGGATATAGAAACCGTTCTCCCGTTTGTGGGTCCCAGAGCCACGCATTTTTCCCCTTTATAAAAAATTTTGTAGTGAGCAAGTGCTCCTTAGTTGCGCTGTAATTACTAAAAAAGAATATGTCTTTATCTGCGCTTCGACAATAAACCTGGCTGACAAATTTATCAGGGTTACTGATTTCAACAAATGGCTTGATATCAAATTGTTGTTGAATTTTTTTATACCATGCTACAAAATTTTCTACAGGAGCTGGTACAATTCCTGCCCTGGCAGGATCTGTATCCTTCAAAATATCGGGTATGTCCGCACTACCTCCTTCTGCTATTTTTTGATTAGTGGGTGATTTGGATGGGACCTTTTCTATGCATATTAATTTCCCTCCACCATCAGTAAATTTCTTTATGGCTTTAGCGGTTGCAGGCAATAAAGAATCTACATCAATAAGGAAAAGCGTTTTGTAATTACGGCTTCCATAACTAAGCATTCCATTTGTAATGGAAGCTTGTTGAATTATATTTTCTGTAACGTAATCACAACCACTTCCATTTTGGTGAATTGCTTCCCAAACCTGGTAAACATATTTAGGATAAGCAAACACAGGAAAAGGATCTCTTTGAAATCCAAATTTCATAGAAAGGTCAGCCAGCGGAGGCAATATAGCTATGTCAGCCTGCATTTCGCTTTGCTGCAAAACTGCATATAGTCTCGTTTTGTAATCCGCCCATTTCTTAAAGTAAGGCCACCAGGTATTTCTTTCATTAAGAAAAGTACCATAACGTATCCATCCGGGGAATGGCGCTTCCAAAGGGCTATAATTAAATCCATGTAAAACAGAATGGGTAACGCCTGACAAAATACTTTGATCACCTGATATTTTAATTCTTTCGAGTGTGGCGTTAAAAACCATTTCTGTGTTAGTCATTTCTTCGCAGCTGATTTCTTTCTTATCTGCTAAATGCGCACCGGAAGAAACGAATTTATTACTCATCGTATAGGCTCTTCCTATTCGATAATCTTCATCACTAAATTCATAACCTGTTCCCTTATCCATCCACGTTTCACATTCCGGTATGTCAAGCAACATGCTTGCTTCAACCGGATTGCATTCCCTGCCGTATGCCTGCATGCGGGATTTCACGCCATTTTTATGACACCAGTTTACGAAAGTATCCATAAACCTTTCTTTAAATAGTTCTACCCGTGTGTCTTCAAAATCATAACGAACACGATCGATTTTTTTCTGAAGCCCGGCTTCAAACTTTGCTCCATATTCCTCTTTTATTGCGTTGCCCATTTCTCCAACTTTGAACAATATAAATGGGAAATAAGGAGCAAGATCGTATCCTTTTTTTTCTTTAAACTGTTCAAACATATCACTGCACCAATTGGCACCTTCAAGTTCAAGACTATCGGTAAAGAATGCACGAAAATAATTGCCTAAAGGACCGATGCGTTCTACCAGTTTATCAGACATCCTGTTCAGGTAATTTTCTACTGCTGATTTACTATAATGGTTCAGTACCGGTCCGCCTGCGCCAGGTGCTCCATTTATAACCGCCATATATCCCGTTAACTTTACCAGGTAATACAAAACATATTCTCCTGTTGGTACTGATACTGTAATGAAATCATTTTTAATTTGATCGGTCAGGTCAATGTTTTCATTCAAATCCTGCACATTCAATGGTACAAGCTTTATCATCATCAGATCCTTTAACTTATCTTCATACTTTGAATGTATTTCAGGATTGACATCATTCAAAAGATCTTCCTTTGAAATTTTATACACTTTATCTCCTGCAAGATTCCTGGTGCCAAGAGCTGCCATTTGTGTTTGATCTTCGCGACTTAAAAATTCACCTCCAAAAGGCCAGCCGGATCCGACAATCATATCACAATACATATTTCTTTCTTTGGCTCCTTTTAAAGCAACCTGTAACATTGATATCCAATCATCGCTCAACCATTCAAGAGATTTTATATTTAAATCATCCGTGTTGGAAGGAAATTTTATTGGGTTAATCTCAACGCCTCCTATCCCTGCAGCTTTCATAATATCCAGCTCCCTCAGAATTTCGTTTTTTTGTAAACGATCTCCATTCCACCACCACCTTACAAATGGCCGGTAAATATTACCCGGGTTTTTGAATGTTTTGTAAAGTTCTTCGTCTAACGCAACAGGACCAGTTGAAAGTTTATCTTGTATATTGCCAATGTTTTTTAGGCTGAAAAAAGGCAAACCAGCCGAAGTTAAAGAGCCTAATTTGATAAAACGCCTTCTATTAATTTTCATAAATATAAAATTGAAAATTCTGATTATTTCTTCGTTTACTATGATTCAATAAACTATATGTTGTCTTTTAGCCTAAAACCGGATTCACCAAATGAATTGCTAATAACGGATACTCCGTTTTACCGGTTTCATTGTTCCAAAAATCAATTGTATTTCCTTTATTGCACATGGCCTTGTGCAATTTTTTCACAAGGTTATTTTTGGCATTTTTTTCTATTAAGTAAAAAAAAGTTGTCTTTAATACGCCAATATTAAAATTCTCTAAATGACCATTTACCCGGATTGACATGAAACAAGAAATAATCGCTGTTATCCCCTATATATTTCACGCCATCTATATCAGCAATTGTCTTATTGTTTTTTATTACCAACTTATCGTTTACCGAAATTTTAAAAAGGTTAAAAGACTTTTTAGGAATACCTATCGTGGCAAGTGTATTACCCGGTATAACAACATTCATCTTCACTACATTTTCCCCAATAATTAAATCCATTTTGATATCTCCTTTCGAAGATGGTGTAACGCAATGAATTTCTTTTAAGTTTCCCGGTTGAGGCATTATATTGAAAGTCTCATAAGCAGGTTTATCCGGAGCAATTCCTGCTACATATTGACTTAAAAGAGTTAGCGGGCCACCAGACCATCCGTGATTATACGAACCTCCTCCATACCCTTTAGACCCAATACCCCAGCCCTCCCATAGTGTTGTAATTGGGCTGTTTACCATATTTGTGTATCTTTTTTTCATTCTTGCCAATCCCCCTTGGGCATCATGCATTACAAAAAAAGATTCCATAATGTATTTTTCCATATAGGGACTGGCATGAAACTCAGTTTGTAAAACTTTTTCGATCGCTTCAAATTTTTCTGGACCCACCAATCCAGCCACTACCGCCAATCCATTACCACGGTCATCAACATCTCCCATGTTGCCCGGGCTTTTATAGGCTTTCCCATTCCAAAAATCACTATTAAAATTCTCTTTAATAGATTTCATTTGGGACCTATATCCTAACGTATCACTTGTATTTCCGGTTAATAGTGCCATTTGAGAAGCTGCATCAAGGGCCATGTAATACCAGGCATTGTCTATGAGTGCCGTATCAATATTCTGTCCCCAATCCAGCCAATCCCAACCACCTGCACGATGTACTACTAATCCGTCTTTACCTAATTGCCACAAATTCAAATATTTTTTTACCGCTGGATATACATACCGGATCATTGTTGTATCTGCCGTATATCTATAATAATTCCAAAAGCCATACTTACCAATGCTGGCAAGCATTTGGGTAGGCAGTTCTCTATCCCAGCTTCCTGATGGAACGGGCGAATACAGTACGCCATCGGGCTTTTGCCAATCTACCAGATTATGCATGGCTTTTTGAATTGCCAAGACACCATTACTGTCGCAGGCGTATAAGATTTCTCCCATAAGTATTACGGCATCGCCCCACCATTGGGCCCTTTCTCTGTCGGGATCCTGGATAGCATCCCGGAGGTTTACATTAAGTGTGTTATATGCTTTTTGCCAGAGCTTATTATAAAATGAATCGTCACATACAAATTTTCCAACTTTCTCTGTATTATAACGTGTCTCCCTGTACTTTAAGGAAATAATTTTTACTCCCTGCGGGATATTATAAAGTACATCGTGCCCATTCATATAACCAAAAGTTTCAAATTCCTGTATTCCCCCTTTCGTTACATATTCGGTTCGCACATTATACTCACTTCCTCCTTTATAGTTATCTGTTCTTATATCTATTTTCAGGCCGGGAGGCGCTTCTATTTTTAAATAAGGTGTAATGGTAATATTTTTCGGCAACTTTGCAACGACGATTTTGCCATCGCTCATAACAGGTAAATCTGATTGATTTCTATAATTCAGGAGACCAAGATCTTTCCACAATGGGATTGGTCTTTTCACCAGGTTATTCCAGGGACTTACTGGTGGAATACCAAACTCCATTGCATTTGCCCAGGCATGGTCGTCAAAACCCAATTGTTGCCAATGGGGCATAGCTTTGCGGGCATCAAAATAAATATTAAATTCAGGTAACCGGTAATTAGGATATGGAGGTCCGGTATTTCCAAAAGCCGGGTTCCTGATGACTTTCCAGGTTGCATCAGATATTAACTCCTTATCTCCAATAGAACCCTGGAACAAGAGTGCAGGTTTGCCACTGTTTTTATGGCTAAATCCATCTCTGCCCCAATACCAGGTAAGAATAGCAATTGTATTTTTCCCATTTTCAAGGTATTTTGCAATATCAAGTTCATCATAGTAGGTATCACGCGGATTAGGACCTCTTTTTAATTCTCCTTCAAATACAACCAGCTTTCCATTTATCCATAACCAATACTTGGAATCAGTGGCAATTTTAACCTTCGCAGTTCGAGGGATCCCGTTAATAGAAATCTCTTTTCGAAAGGAAGTCCAGATATTAGTATCTTTTGCCACATAGGGAATACCAATCCACTTTGCGATCCATTCCCCCGTTTGTGCAGAACACGAAAAAGCAATAGAAAAAAAAGTAATGAAATAAAAAAATTTGGACAAATATTTCATATTGTAAGACAATTTGTTATTCTCCCATTTATTGGTTTATTTTTTTTAGGGCTCACATTTGGTTACCAAATGTAATTATGATGAGTGATCTGTTTTTTTAGCCAGTTTCAAATCGAATGCATATAAGATCTTAGAATATGCCAGGCCAATTTCTGAATTGGTATAACCGTCCTCTTTATTCAACAAATCTTTAGTATACCTGGATTGTTAGCAGATCGGCAATATCAGCATTATTTTGCGAGTCAATTTATTTCACAAAAAAACACTAATCCAATGTCAGATTTATTCTTAGATAAAGCTGCAAAATTTTACACAACTTATTATACTCTACAAATGTTAAATTAGTGAGTTTATCAGAGTCAAATTATTCACTGTTTTATGCATTTAAAATCTCCAGGTATCATTGTTTTTAACTTCAAAGGAAAACACCTGTAAAAAAAATTCGGCCTTATTATCTTTAGTCAATTTATAAAAAAAGCCACAAAGTCTTTATTCATAAAACCACGATAATAAGGCCGAATATAATAGTGAATTGTCGTTCTATTAAGTTTTTTAGCGTGCAAGAAGAATTTTAGTTAGTTCTTTCATTCTTAATGATTCCTGTTTTTCTTACACGGTCCAAAGCCTATAATCACAATATATCGTATAACTCAATATCCTGGATTTTGCACCAGCTTGTTATTTATTTGCAACTCCCTGAAAGGTAATGGGTAAAGTAATTTATCCGATGTAACATTAAACATTGTGGGCAAAATCCATCCGTAAATTGCTTTCAATCT
>JBDTJV010000603.1:0-2894 GCA_039935675.1 Ginsengibacter sp.
ACACGGTTACGCCGCCTTCAAAATAGGATTGGATAAAAATTTAACCGGCATATTTCAACCTTTTCAATTTAAATAAGTTATCGTTTCAATGGGAATCATTGGGATGGATTAACTTATTTTTTTTATAAATGAAGGACTGAAACCAGGAATGTTTTTTCTTTGCTTTGTAAAAATCAAATAAAACTTTCCCTTTGTAAAGCAGGCTATTGTATAAATTGAAGAAAGAGCGAGGTTAGCAATTAAAATTATTTTAGTATCGCCGAACGATCTATTTTTATTATAGGGACTCTGACATTATGATTGACTTTATTTTTTAATAAAAGCATAACAATGAATTTTTGGAATAGAATTGTATTTGGAAATCAATTGATGGATTGGGCTATAGCCATTGGAATTATTTTGGTGTCATTCAGCCTGATTAAAATTTTAAAAGGACCTATTCTGAGAAAATTAAAAAAGTGGTCTCAAAAAACAAATAGTACTTTTTACGATTTTATTGTTTCAGCGATAGAAAATCCGGTTATTCCTTTCCTCTATTTCCTGGCCATTTTTGGAGCGCTTGATTACCTTGAATTTAGTACAAGAGCCACGCATATTCTTGAGGTTGCCAAATTGTTTATAATTACCTATTTTATCCTAAGGCTGATAACGTGTGCTATTCAATATTTCATTTTTGCTTATTTAGATCACCAGGAAAACAACGATGTAAAGAAAAAACAAGCTGGAAGCTTCATCCTAATTTTGAAAGGCGTGGTCTGGGCATTAGGATTGGTATTTCTCATTAGTAATCTCGGTTACAATGTTTCTACGATCATTACCGGGCTTGGTATTGGTGGTATTGCCATAGCCCTGGCGGCACAGGCGGTGCTCGGAGATTTCTTCGGATATTTTGTAATTCTTTTTGACCGGCCTTTTGAAATAGGAGACTCTATAAACGTTGATGACAAAGTAATTGGTTCAGTGGAATATATTGGAATAAAGACTACGAGGATTCGCGCCGCCAGTGGCGAACAAATTGTTTGTTCCAACAAAGACCTTACGGATTCGCGGGTACATAATTATAAAAATATGAAGCGGCGAAGGGTAGTATTTACGATCGGCGTTATTTTTCAAACTACCGCAGAACAACTGCAGAAAATTCCAGGGATCATTAAATCAATCATCGATGCTACTGATAATGCGACATTCGACAGAAGTCATTTTTCTGCAATTGGCGATTTCAGCAGGAAATTTGAAACGGTCTACTATATCGAAAGCCCTGATTATTCTATTTATATGAATGCACAACAAAAAATCTACCTTGACATACTCCGGGCATTTGAAAGAGAAAACATCACAATTGGATATCCTACGCAAACATTGTATGCAGCCAACTCTTTTGGAAATGAAACAGAAGAAAATCAAATGGGATAGGAATTTTATTTTAAAGAAATTAAGGATTTCTTATCTGAACAATAATATAAAAGGGCACTTTCCATTACTTTCGCTTTAGATATTTTTTTTCATTCCCAAATTAAATGATATGCAATTAAAATTTTTACAACGATTTGTATTGGTGGTTATTCTTACCGGTGGTTTACACTTCCTTTCATCAGCACAAAATGAACAAAAAGAGGAAGGCCCATTTAAGCCCAACAAAGAATCACTTCATCAGTATAAATATCCCGAATGGTTTCGCGATGCCAAATTTGGTTTTTGGGCTCATTGGGGCCCGCAGGCTGTTCCACGACATGGAGATTGGTACGCGCGGCAAATGTACCAGGAAGGGAGCGAGGATTATAAATACCAGGTAGCCCATTACGGGCATCCCTCTAAGTTTGGTTATAAAGATATTATTCCATTGTGGAAAGCGGAGCGTTGGGATCCTGATAAACTGATGGCCTTTTATAAAAAAGCCGGTGCAAAATATTTTGTGAGCATGGGTACTCATCATGATGATTTCTTTCTTTGGAATTCAAAAATTCATAAATGGAATGCAGTGAACTATGGCCCCAAAAAAGATGTAGTAGGAATATGGCAGGCCGCTGCAAAAAAGCAAGGATTAAAATTTGGTGTGTCTGAGCATTTGGGCGCGAGCTTTACGTGGTTTCAACCCAGCCATGGCGCTGACACTTCAGGCCCCATGAAAGGAGTTCCTTATGACGGCGCAAATCCCATGTACCAGGATTTGTATCACGCTAAAGCAGCGCCTGACGATAAAGGATGGTTAAGCAATAATAAAGAGTGGCAAAGAGAATGGCTTTTCAGCATCAAAGAACTGATAGATAATTATCATCCAGATCTTCTTTATTCCGATAGTCAATTACCATTTGGAGAATATGGTGAAAATATGCTGGCCCATTTTTATAACGATAACATTGCCAAAAACGGAGGAAATCTTGAAGCAGTGTATACTGCAAAAGAACCTTCTGATGGAATGTGGGTGGAGGACCTTGAACGTGGTGTACAGGATTCAATCAGCCCGTTTCCATGGCAAACAGATACGTCTATTGGCGATTGGTTTTATCGCACCGGGCAAAAATATAAAACGGCTACAGAAGTTATTCAAATGTTAGTGGACATAGTTAGTAAAAATGGAAACCTTTTGATTAATATTGTTCAAACACCTGAAGGCGACCTCGAACCAGATGTTATTAAAATTGTAAATGATATTGGTAGCTGGACTTCAGTAAATGGGGAAGGCATTTATGGAACTCGCCCCTGGAAAGTTTATGGCGAAAAACCAACTTCAGAATCTGTTGTAAAAAGCTCCAATTTTAATGAAGATAAATTGAAGTACAGCGCGCAGGATATTAGGTTCACTACCAAAGGAAATGACCTGTATGCTTTTTGCCTGGGCGAACCAACTTCAGATATTACCATTCATATGTTGGGAAAAGATGCCAAAAAATTAG
>JBDTJV010000604.1:0-10060 GCA_039935675.1 Ginsengibacter sp.
AATACAAAGGCTGCTATTGAAACCGACTGGAATCAGTATT
Organism: Ginsengibacter sp.; assembly: GCA_039935675.1. GTDB lineage: Bacteria > Bacteroidota > Bacteroidia > Chitinophagales > Chitinophagaceae > Ginsengibacter. The sequence goes on from JBDTJV010000604.1 coordinate 41, forward strand.
TTCCTGAGTATGCTTTTACTACTTCTTTCATGGAAGAAAATATTGCCAACTTTTATCAGCAGGAGGACCAACTTGAATTATTATATAAAATATTTGCGGGCATTGCGATATTCATTTCCTGTCTTGGATTGTATGGCCTGGTTTCTTTTATGGCCGTTCAGAGAAAGAAGGAAATTGGTGTAAGAAAAGTATTAGGAGCTTCTGTAAAAAATATCGTTTATCTATTTTCAAAAGAATTTACCATTTTGATTCTTGTGGCAGCTGTGATTGCCATTCCTGTTGCATTGTATATGATGAATCACTGGTTAGAGAATTTTACTTTCAGAATAAAAATGAATGCACTAATGTTTCTTATTGCCATTCTAATTTCAATATTCATTGCATGGATTGCGGTCGGTTATAAATCAATTAAAGCTGCACTTGCGAACCCGGTAAAAAGTTTGAGAAGTGAATAATCGTAAATGTGAAAATATGAAAATTCAAAAATTTGAAATTAATTTATGAAAATGAAAAACCTTACTATTTGTTTGTTTACTGATAGATCTAAACTTTAATAATTTTATAAACCTTTCATTCCAAACACTCTAAATTCTTATCATGCTCTCTTTAAAGAAAATTTTTAAATGGTACAACAACGGCGTAAACCGAACTTTCGTTTTGAAGGATATTCACCTTGATGTAGCAGAAGGTGAATTTATCTCAATAATGGGACCGTCCGGATCGGGGAAATCAACACTTTTAAACGTCATTGGAATGCTTGACGAACCAAATGAAGGTGAATATACTTTTATGGGCCAGGATGTTTTTACCCTAAAAGAAAAACAACGGTCTCAAATTTTTAAAACCCACATTGGATTTGTTTTCCAGGCATATCACCTTATCGATGAGTTGACTGTCCAGGAAAATATTGAAACTCCATTAATTTACCAGGATATTAAATCATCTGAAAGAAAAGCAATGGTTGCTGATATGTTGGATCGCTTCCAGATCGTTGGTAAAAAAGGCCTTTTTCCTACGCAACTTTCAGGCGGCCAACAGCAATTAGTTGGCATCGCAAGAGCTTTGATTGTAAAGCCCAAACTGATCCTTGCAGATGAGCCAACAGGCAATCTCAATTCAAAACAAGGGGAGGAGATCATGAATATTTTTAAAGAATTGAATAATGAAGGTGTCACTATTATCCAGGTTACTCATTCAGAAAAAAATGCGGAGTATGGTAAAAGGATCGTAAACCTTTTAGATGGAAGAATTGTACAGGAATCTTAAATTTAAATCACAACTAAATACTAAAAACGAAGATCAAAAAAATGAAAGGAATATTTTTAAATATTGTATTTGTATCTCTTGCTTTTTTTGCAAGTGCACAAGATAAATTGACGCTGAAGCAAGCGATCGAAACAGGAATTAAGAACAACATTGATGTGTTACAATCAGACCTGCAAATGCAGAAAGCGAATATTGGTTATACTCAATCAAAAGAAAATATGTTGCCAAATCTTAACGCCACAGCAAATGGTGGGTATAACTATGGCAGAAGCATCGATCCGTTTTCAAATGCGTTTATCAATCAGAAAGTGGGATATCAGAGCTTTGGAGCAAGCAGCAACGTTTTATTGTTTAATGGTTTATCATTGCAGAATCAAATTAAAGCCAACAGGCTTGGATACCAGGCTTCACAGCAGGAATTGCAACAAGCCAAAGATAACCTGACCATTAATATTATCCTGGCTTATTTGCAGGTGTTAAGCGCTGAAGACGTATTAACCCAATCGCAGGACCAGGTACTGGTTACGCAAAAACAAGCGGACAGATTGGACGTTTTAAATCAATCCGGCGCAATTTTGCCGGCAAATTATTACGATCTCAAAGGACAATTGGCTACGGATCAGATTGCCATTGTAAATAACAGGGCAAATCTTCAAACTGCCAAACTCAATCTTGTTCAGCTTCTAAATATTCCTTACAATAAAGATTTGGAGGTGGAAAGAATTCCTGAACAAAATTTTAATATGAATTACGAGGGTACACCTGAACAGGTTTATCAAACAGCCCTGCAACAATTTGCGCAAATAAAAGCCGTAAAGCTCAGGAAGGAAAGTGCAGAAAAAAATGTCAGTTCAATAAAAGGAGAGTTATATCCTACTTTATCATTTGGTGGAACGATCAATACCAACTATTCCAGCGTGGCCACCCGGGATTACTTTTTAAATACCACTGATAACCCTTCTTCCAATTACGTGACGGTAGATGGATCTCAGTATCCCGTGATCGTAAAACAGAGTAATTATGATACAAGGCGAATTAATTTTGGGGATCAACTGAGCAACAATCTTTTTTATACGCTTAATTTAGGATTGTCGATACCGTTGTTCAATGCAAGCCGTGCACGAAACCAGATCAAGCTGGCAAAAATTGATTATAAAAATACCCAATTGGTAGAAAATAATACTAAAACGCAGTTACAGCAATCTATTGAGCGCGCTTATGTAAATCTTACTTCTTCTTCAGATAAATATAAATTATTGCAAGACCAGGTGGCTGCTTTTGCAGAATCTTTCCGCACTGCCGAGGTTCGTTTCAATGCAGGAGCCATTACGTCCGTAGATTATTTGATTGCGAAAAACAATTTAAACCTTGCGCAAAATAACCTGATCATCGCTAAATATGATTTTGTTTTGAGAGAAAAAGTATTGGATTATTATGGCGGAAAAGCTTTGTGGTGATGAATAAAGCGATTGGAGAATTTGGGTTCTTGTAAAATTTTTTGTGTTTAAGTTTCGGTGCCAGGTTTAAAAGCCGGCGCCGATTTTTTTTTACAAAAGAAAAATTGTAGTTATTTGTTCTTTTACTATTCCAAATCCTAAATTTTTTTTAAGGAATGAATAACTTATAACATTCAAAGCGCTCAATTTTTCTAAACTGATCTTCACTTATCTTTGACGCCAATTTTTCAATCGTTGTTTATGCTCAAAGAAATAAATGAAGCGGTACATTTTATACAATCAAAATATTCAACTAATCCAGTTGTTGGAATTGTTCTTGGGAGCGGCCTTGGCAGTTTTGCTGATGAAATAGAGGTTGAATGTGCCATTCCATATGATCAAATTCCATTTTTCCCTGTTAGTACAGTTGAAGGCCATACAGGTAAATTGATTTTTGGTACCCTCAGCGGCAAACAAGTAGTCGCTATGGCTGGTCGTTTTCATTATTATGAAGGATATTCAACACAAGAGGTTGTTTTTCCGATAAGAGTTTTAAAATTTTTAGGCATTCAAACTTTATTAATCAGTAATGCCGCTGGCGGAATAAATTCTTCGTTTAAAGTTGGTGATTTAATGATTATTAAAGATCACATTAGCATGTTGACGCTAAATCCGTTGCTTGGAAAAAATGAAGATACTTTCGGCGACCGTTTTCCGGATATGAGTGAACCATATAAAAATTATCTCATTGAAAAAGCAAGAAAAATCGCTGTTGAAAATAAGATTGATATTAAAGAAGGGATTTATGTTGGAGTTACCGGGCCTACTTTTGAAACAAGAGCAGAGTATAAAATGTTGAATATTTTAGGCGGAGATGCGGTTGGAATGAGCACAGTTCAGGAAGTAATAGCTGCTGTGCACATGGGTTTACCAGTATTTGCTATTAGTGTTATCACAGATATAGGAATAAGAAAAGAAGAGAATATAATTACTCATGAAGAAGTTTTGCAGGCAGCAAAAGAAGCCGAACCAAAACTTACTCTGATCTTTAAACAAATCATCGGTCAGTTATAAGAAAACCTATTAATGGCTTTTTTTTCCAAAATATTTATTGATGTTAACCAGGTAAAAAAGGCACTGGTTTTTATTGGTTTGTTTTTTTGTTTAAAGACTTCATTTGCACAATTTCCCACGCGACTTCCTAACCTCCAGGGAATGTCAGGAAGGGGGAAGTCTTCTTCAGACACGATCTCATTCCAACACCGCGACGATCTAAAAGATTCAATTACTATTTATTATTTTCATTTGAATTCGTTGGTAAAGGAATATCTTGATTCTTCTATAAATGATTTTGGTAAAGTTTATACGGTTCCTGCGGGATATGTAACACTCGGAAATAATGGGAATGCTGCTTACCCGATTTTATTTACCCCTATACTTAAATCAGGATGGGACGCAGGTTTTCATGCTTTTGATCTTTATAAATACACAATAGATAATACTGAATTTTTCCAGACTACTAAAGCCTATACTCAACTAAACTATTTCCTGGGGTCTGGAAAAGAACAAGTAGTAAAAGTATTGCTCACTCAAAACATAAAACCCAACTGGAATGCCGGGATTCAATACCGGTTAATATCCTCGCCAGGAACTTTTCAAACACAAAATACAAGTCATAATAACTACCGGTTCTTTTCCAATTACCAGGGAAAAAGAAAAAGATATTCTGCTTATTTCGTATTGTTGGGCAACAAACTCACATCCTCCGAAAACGGTGGTATACAAAATGACTCATTCCTGTTGGATCCCGCAAGAAAAAGAAGGTTGGCGGTTCCCGTGAACCTGGGCGGTGATAACCAGAATCCGAATATATTTTCAACGACAATAAATACCGGTAATCTATATGGTAATTTTACGGCCTTTTTCAGGCAGAGCTATGATATAGGCAAAAAGGATTCTCTTATAATAAATGACAGCACTACTGAATATTTATTTTATCCAAAATTGCGTTTTCAACACACTATAACCTATACTTCTTCCAAATACGAATTCAAAGATACCTTGTCAGACGCAGGTTTTGCGAAAGAGGATTCTGCTTTTTTTAAAAGGAATTATGATACCACTCTAAATCCAACTTACGGATTAAATTTTTTAATCCAGGACCGCTGGAAGTTTGTTTCTAACGATTTTGTGATCAGGCAATTTCCCCAGACAAAAAACCTGGGTCAATATTTAGAAGCGGGTTTAAGAATTGAAAACTTTTCTGGATATTTTGCTTCAGGGAAAAAGAATTTTTATAATATTGTTTTACACGGCGAATACAGGAATAAAACTAAGAACAGGAAATGGGATGCGAACGTAAATGGTGAGTTTTATGCAGCAGGCCTTAATGCTGCAGATTTCAATGTTTATGCTTCTCTTGCCCGGACGCTAAACCAGAAATTGGGCGATATACAGGTGAGTTTCGAAAATGTGAACCGTTCTCCATCTTATATTTATGAAGGAAGCTCATCTTTTAATTTCGGCAATAATTTAAATACAAAAAAAGAAAACATTACCGTTCTCACAGCTACGGCTATTAATCCCAGGTTTACCCTAATGGCAAGAAATATTTCTATAGCCAATTACACCTATTTCAAAAACTTTTATCAAACTGACCAGTTTAATGGATTAGTAAATCTTACCCAATTTACAGCTTCCTCGAAAATAAAAGTAGTTGGGGATTTAAACTTATACAGCGATTTCGTTGTACAGCAAACTGCCGGAACAAACCCTGTCAGAGTTCCGCTATTTTATACGCGCCAACGCCTTGCTTTTGAGGGAAATTATTTTAAAAACTTAAATCTTAGTACAGGCATTGATGTTGTCTATAACACGCCCTACAAACCTTATAACTATTCTCCGGTGATGGGTAAATTTTTTCCACAGGATAGTGTGACAATAAGTAACCTTCCCCAGTTGAGTTTCTTTTTTAATTTTCGAATCAAATCGTTTACTGCCTTTATCCGAGCAGAAAATCTGAATACGATCAACTTCTCGAAGGATGATTTTGGTTTTACAAATAACTCTTTTGCTGCACCACTCTATCCAACGGCAGGATTCTTTTTGCATTTCGGTGTAAAGTGGGGATTCGTAAATTAAGAATTAGACGTTGTACTGGAGTGCTTTTTTAATTCACCTTAAAGGAGTTAAAATTTTTCAATTTTTTTTATTGCTAATTTTGATCAATTAAATTTGAATGTAATAATGATGATCAGGAAAATAGTTTCATCTGATAACGCACGAATGGCAGAAATCATTCGTGCGTCGTTATCAGAATTTAACGCGGCAAAGGCGGGAACTGTTTATTTTGATGAAACTACAGATTGCCTAAGCGAATTATTCCAACAAGAGCAATCCGCCTATTTTATAATTGAAATAGATCACGAAATCGCAGGAGGTGCCGGATTTTTTCCGACTAAAGGACTTGATGAGAATACCTGTGAACTCGTGAAAATGTATATCTCCAAAAAGTTCAGAGGTAACGGTTATGGACAAACGCTTTTGGAATATTGTATTAGCGAGGCGAAAAAGACTGGATACGAAAATATGTATCTTGAATCCTTACCGGAGTTAAAAAATGCCATTGCTATGTATGAAAAGAACGGGTTCAAATATATTTATCATTCATTAGGAAACAGTGGTCATAACGGCTGCGATATCTGGATGATAAAAAAATTGTAAACTGAATTTAAAAATATAAGATGAATAAGTCCACAATTACTGAAATCAGGAAAAGATTCGATAACGATGTTCAGCGTTTTTCAAATTTGAATACTGGCCAGCAGTCAACAATAGATGCAGAAATTTCTTTGGAAATACTTACAGAATCTGCCAAAAGAATCATTCCGGATGCCACCAGTTTATTAGATGTTGGATGCGGAGCAGGAAATTATACTTTGAAAATGCTGGGTAAGCTGCCCGGGCTGAATTGCACTTTAATTGATCTGAGCAAACCAATGCTTGATAAGGCATTGGAGAGAGTGTCGGCGAAAACGGATAAAGAAGTAAAAATAATCCAGGGCGATATCAGGGAAGTTGATTTGACGAAAGACCATTTTGATATAATACTGGCTGGGGCCGTTTTGCATCATCTGCGAGAAGATGCTGATTGGGAATTTGTTTTCGGTAGACTTTTTAGCGTACTTAAAAAAGGTGGATGCTTAATGATCTCTGACCTGGTGACTCAGGATACAAAAATCCTTAATGATTATATTTGGGAAAAATATGGAGATTACCTGGAAAAGCTTAACGGCAAAGATTATAGAAATAAAGTTCTTGATTATGTAGAAAAAGAAGATTCTCCAAGATCATTGAATTATCAAATGGACTTGATGAAAAAAGTTGGTTTCAAAAACGTAGAAGTATTGCATAAAAATATGTGCTTTGCTGCTTTTGCTGGAATTAAATAAAGTATCTTTCTAAATGTAATCATTAAATAAGTTATCAAAATGCAAACAATTTTAGGCTCCGGGGGTGCTATCGGAACACCGCTCGCAAAGGAATTAGCAAAGTATACTGATAAAGTTCGTTTGGCTGCCCGTCATCCCAAAAAAGTAAATGAAAGTGACGAGCTATTTCCTGCTGACTTAACGGATAAAGAAGCAGTAAATAAAGCAGTAGCCGGCTCAGAGGTTGTTTATCTTACTGTTGGGTTGGTTTATAAAATTAAGATATGGAGAAAGGATTGGCCTTTGATAATGAGCAATGTGATCAATGCATGTATTTTGCATAATGCCAGGCTTGTTTTTCTTGATAACGTTTATGCCTATGCGAAAAGTGAAATTCCTCATATGACTGAGAATTCTCTAATTTCTGCAGAAACAAAAAAAGGAAAAGTTAGGCAACAGCTTGTTGAGATGATTTTTGATGCCATTGAAAAAAGAAAGTTGACGGCCCTGATAGCAAGGAGCGCTGATTTTTACGGACCTGAAGTGAAATCAAGCTTTATGGAAATTGCTGTTTTTGATAAATTTAGAAAAAATAAAAAAGCATTCTGGCAATCGGATGCAACAAAAATACATTCTTTCACTTATACGCCGGATGCTGCAAAAGCCACAGCGAAACTTGGGAACAATCCCGCCGCCTTTGATCAGAGCTGGCACTTGCCCACCTCTGCTGAAAAGTGGACTGGGATTGATTTTATTAATAGAATTGCTGATGACATGAACGTGAAGCCACAATATTATATTCTTTCTAAAACGATGATTGGTTTAATTGGTTTTTTTTCTCCTATGGTCAGAGAATTGAAAGAAATGCAATATCAAAATGACAGGGATTACTTTTTCGACAGTTCTAAATTTGATCGGGAATTTTCGTTTAAGCCTCACAGTTATAAGGAAGGAATTAAGGAAATTTTACAAGCGCAACAATGATTGAAAATAACAACCCGGAAGAAATTGAAACACACCCGTTTAAAGCTTTTATCCCTGGAAATATATCAGTTCTTATTGTCGGTAGTTTTCCGGGAAGGGAAGTAACCCACAGAACTCTTTCAAAGGATGAATGGTTTTATGGATCTAAAAGAAATCAATTCTGGAAAATTATCTCAGGAGTTTACCAAACGAATTTAGAAACGAAAAAAGATAAGCAGGATTTATTTACTGAACACGGAATTGGAATGGTTGATATTTTTTTAAAAGCAAAAAGAAAAGCAGGCAATAATATGGACAGCAATCTTGAAGTGATTGAGTACAATGATAAAGCCATTAAAGAAATTCTTAAAAATAGTGCTATTAAGAATATATTTTTTACCAGCAAGTTTGTGGAAAAGAGTTTTTTATCTTTATTTCCGGGAGTAAAGATTGGAGAATCGCTTCCATCCCCATCTCCCCGCTATGCGCGAATGAGCCTCGATGAAAAAATAAAATATTACCGGTTGAAATTACCCAAATAATGATTTTATCGAACTTAAAAAGAGATAAGAAAAGAGGCTCATAAAGTAATCGAAAAATGGTATAAACTGAATTTTCAAACGGATTGGATAGGGCGAAAAAGGTATTCGAAATTGGGAGAAAAATAAGATCGAAAACCGGGAAGCCTATCATTCTTTATTCATTGCAATTTATGATTTTGATAAACATATTGCAGGCTGTTATGATCGAATGACTGCTTACAGGTATTTTCAAATAGTCGCGGAGCAATTTGCAGATGAAATAATTGATGAGACTGCTTAATTGATTTTTTGCCGGAAGTTTCGGGGAAGATAAAGGAAATTAAGAAGCGTTGGGAAGAGGATGATTGATAAAAAACAAAATCCTGAATATTTATTTATTTACTATTAATAAATCCCGGCTTCGAAGTAATCCAATCAAGATAGTTATCTCTATTAATTACGTCAAATTTTGCCCGGGGATAAGCCTTGGAAAAAGCAGGAGGAATTTTAATTTTGTCCTCTTTCCATTTACATTCCAAAGCCTGTAATTTCTGCTTATTATTTAATTCCAGAAGGTCAATTTCCTGTCCATCATAAGTGCGCCAAAAGAAATATTGAGGAAAATAATTTGTATAACTATTGTATTTTATCCTTTCACTCAAAAAATATTGTTCCCAAAGTTGTCCAATATCATTACGCTGGTCAAGCCGGTTGAAATTAGCGATCAGCGCATTACGGATACCATTATCATAAAAGTACCATTTCTTACTCTTGCTTACTTCTTTTCGCAAGTTATTACTGTAACCTGATAAAGGATAGATAATAAAAACCTTCGATAAAAGATCAAGATAACGGTCTACGGTTTGGCGGTTCAATTGTATACTATTGCCTAATTCTACAGTGCTTACCTGGCTTCCAACCTGGAAAGCCAACATTTGTAGAAGCTTATATAAAACATCTGCACCTTTGATATTTTCCATGATCAGAAGATCTTTTAATAGGTAGCTGTTTACTAATTGTTTCAAATAATTTTCTCTTTCCTCGTCGTTATTTAAATGCCACAATTCAGGATAGCTTCCATAGATCAATCTTTCTTCAAGATTTTGCACGGTTGTAAGGTAATCTTGTATTTCAGAAAGTTCAATTTGTGCAATTGGATATAATTGATAAACGAGATTTCTTCCAACTAAAGGTTCACCTGTAGAATTTTGTAAATCAAAACTGCTGCTGCCCGTTGCAATAATTGTAATTCCTTTTATCGTATCAATCATCAACTTTAAGATCTTGCCAATATCTGGAATGGCTTGAGCTTCATCAATAATAATTAGTTTCTTTTGTTCTATAATCTTTTTGTAATTGCCAACTGTGCGGCGCCCTAATAAATTAGACACCTCAATGTCTTCG
>JBDTJV010000605.1:0-4412 GCA_039935675.1 Ginsengibacter sp.
CCTTTTTTGCTGGTTAATTACCCGGATTAATTTTTTAAAAAAATCAGGATTATCCACCAAAATCCTGGTGTGCTTATTTGCCATACGGATTCTTTCGTTGATGGTTGGTTGCTATGTAAATATTCATGTCCTGTCTATTTCTGATTCACTGGAATACCAAAAAAGAGGCATTGATCAATTTCATTTACTTTTCCAAACCCCTGGTGAATATTTTTCCAATCTCTTTCATACAGATTACCCATCAGGCTATTCCCGGTTCCTCGATGATTCAAAATCTTTTTGGAATAATCTTCGCACCATTTTGATAGGGAAAATGCTTTCCGTTTTTGATTTGTTTAGTTTCCAAAACTTCTGGATCAATACACTCTTTTATAATTTTTTAGTTTTTTTTGGAAATGTGGCCCTTTATAAAGTGTTCATCCGCCTTTTTCCGAAAGATGGTTTGCTGATCATTCTTTGCGTTTTCTTATTCCCTTCCGCATTATTTTATACCTCAATGATTAACAGGGACGGGCTGATCTTTTTATCCTTATCCATGGTGATCTACCACGTTTTTTTAATTTTGAATTCGGGTAAGGCTTCATTGAAAAGAATTCTACTCATTTGCTTTTTTTTAATGGTCATTCTTCTTCTAAGAAATTTTGTATTTATTATTTTAATCCCAGCTCTAATTGCGTGGATTATAGCAGTGAAATACCCAAAAAAAGCATTCTTAACCTTTGTTTTGGTCTACCTCTTTTCAACCATTTTCTTTTTCTTATCCGGATTCCTTTCCAAGGGCACCAATCTTCCCGAATACGTAAGTCAACGACAACAAAGTTTTATTGAATTAAGTAAATCGGCCACTTCTGCTATCCCAATTGATTCACTTTCTCCAACATTAAAAGGATTTTTATTCAATACTCCACAGTCGCTGAATCATGCATTCATGCGGCCTTACTTATGGGAAAGAAATGGCTTAGCTTATATCCCATTTGCTTTAGAAATTTTATTAGCGGAAATCTTGTTTTTACTGTTCATTTTTTTTCACAAAAAAAAGAAGTTGGTTGATCCGTTTATTTACTTCTGTATTTTTTCCAGTGTTAGCATGCTTCTCGTTACTGGATATACTATTCCAATAATGGGAGCGATTGTTAGATATAGAAGTATTTACCTCTTATTCTTAGTAATACCCATTGTATGTTATACCGATTGGGTTAAAATAGGAAAAAAGTTGGCCTTTGAGAGAAAAGACAATTGAAGCCAAAATAGGAATTGCGATTATTTCTTTGTTTACTACATATTTTGAATTCAAAAGAATATTTAAACACTTTCAGTAGAAAATATAGATTAATTAATATAAAATATGTTATTTTATTCACTTTTTCTCCTCTTTTTTACATTTCCATGAAAAAAAATTGGATTATTTAAAAATAAAATTGTTTTTTTGTGCCCTCAAACTTAAAAAATGCAATCATTAAGACAAAATGTTCTTTTTAATCTTTTTTCAAATCCGAAAAATTTTGAAGTAGGTCCTTCCAAAAAAATTACAAGCTTTTTTGCTGAAAATGTTTTCGATCTGAAAAAAGCACGTGAATTTATGAGTGACGAAGCTTTTAAAAGCCTGGTTTCCTCCATTAGAAATCAAACTAAGATCGATCGCAAAATGGGAGATCAGATAGCCTCAGCGTTAAAAACCTGGGCAGAATCAAAAAATGTAACCCATTATACACACTGGTTTCAACCGCTGACAGGCGCTACAGCTGAAAAGCATGATTCCTTTTTTACTTTAAAAGGTGATGGAACTGCTTTGGAAGAATTTGATGGTGCAGCCTTGATCCAACAGGAGCCCGATGCTTCCTCTTTTCCAAGCGGTGGAATCAGGGCCACTTTTGAAGCGCGTGGTTATACAGCCTGGGATCCTTCATCTCCCCCATTTATCGTGGAATTGGGAAATGGAAAGACACTTTGTGTTCCGACTATTTTTGTTTCTTACACCGGTGAATCTCTGGATGCAAAAACTCCTTTATTAAAATCAACAGTAGCGCTTGAAAAGGCTGCATTGGATGTTTGCCAGTACTTTGATAAAAATATTACCGGGGTAAAACCAACACTTGGTTGGGAACAGGAATATTTTGTACTGGATGCAAGTGTTGCAAGCTGCAGACCGGATATCATGATGACCGGCCGTACTGTTTTTGGGCACGCTCCGGCGAAAGGCCAGCAGCTGGAAGATCATTATTTTGGCGCAATTCCCGAAAGAGTCTATGCTTTTATGCGCGATTTTGAGAATGAAGCTTACAAATTGGGCATCCCTTTAAAAACACGGCACAATGAAGTAGCACCTTCACAATTTGAATGCGCGCCAATATTTGAAGAAGTAAATCTTGCCGTTGATCATAATACTTTATTAATGGACGTAATGACAAGAGTGGCTAAGAGACACGATCTCATTGTATTATTACACGAAAAGCCATTTGCAAAAATAAACGGAAGCGGTAAGCATAATAACTGGAGCATGGCCACCAATACTGGCATTAACTTATTGTCGCCGGGTAAAACACCGAAAACGAATTTGATGTTTCTTGCTTTTTTTGTAAATACGATAAAAGCGGTGCATGACCATTCTGACCTGTTGAGAGCGTCTATCGCCAGCGCAGGCAACGATCACCGCCTGGGCGCTAATGAAGCTCCTCCGGCAATCATTTCTATTTTTATCGGAAAGTATTTAACCGACGTTCTGAATGAAGTAGAAAAAAGGGTTGGAAATAAATTTGATGAGCAGGATGAAGCCATGTTGAAACTGGATATTCATAAAAGTATTCCTGAATTAATGTTGGATAATACCGACAGGAACCGCACTTCGCCCTTTGCTTTTACCGGTAATAAATTTGAGTTCCGTGCAGTTGGTTCTTCAGAAAACTGCGCCGCTCCGATGACCGTTTTAAATACGATCATGTGTGATTCGCTTACGCAATTTAAAAAGGAAGTGGATGGCATGATTGAAAAAGGAGAAAAGAAAGAGATAGCGCTGATGCAAACTATTCAAAAATACATTGTAGAAAGTAAATCAGTATTATTTGAAGGAGACGGATACAGCGAAGCATGGGCAAAAGAAGCCGAAAAAAGAGGTTTACCTAATATTAAAACGACGCCGACGGCTCTTGACGCCTTTATAACTCCAAAATCCAAAAAAGTATTCGAGAGTTTTGGTATTTATTCTAAAAAAGAACTGGAAGCGCGCCACGAGATCTTATTGGAAAGTTATACTAAAAAGATCCAGATAGAGGCAAGAGTTATTGGTGACATGGCTTCTACATATATCTTACCGGCTGCCATTAAATATCAAAATGTTCTGATCAATAATATTAAAGGTTTAAAAGAAATTGGACTTGACGAAAGCAATTATGATTCTCAAATCCAGATCTCCAAAAAGATATCTGAGCATATTAACGTGATCAATAAAAAAGTAAAAGCGATGATCGAGGCAAGAAAAGTGGCGAATGAAGAGCATGATTCCCGCGAAAAAGCAATCATGTATTGTGATGAGGTAAAAAAACATTTCGATGAGATCCGCTACCACACAGACAAATTAGAACTTTTAGTTGACGACGAATTTTGGGAATTGCCGAAATATCGCGAATTATTGTTTCTTCGTTAATCATAAAATGTAGCAAACAAACATTTAAAGCATTTTTTCATTTTATCAGAAAAATAGCCGTTTTAAATTTTTTAACAGGCCGGGGTTTAAACCCTGGCCTTTATTTTTCATCTATCATGAAAATAAATTGAAAATGAAAAATATGAAAAAAGCCTTTTTATTCGTAACCGCTGCTTTCCTTTTTGCAGCTACCAGCAACGCACAGGTACAAAGAAATAGTTCTAATTCTCAAAGAGTTCAATCAGATTCCAGCCGCCATGCCAGGGGCGAAAAAATGATGAATGAGCTCAATCTTTCCAAGGATCAAAAAACACAAATTAAATCCCTTCACCAGGAAAATAAACAGCAAAGAGATGCGATAATGAACGATGCGAGCCTTACGCAGGATCAGAAAAAACAAAAAATGAAAGAATTGCATCAATCTCAATCAGATAAAATGAATTCGATACTTACTCCTGACCAACAGGCTAAAAGAAAACAAATGATGGCTGAAAGAAAGCAAAACCACCAGATGAATGGTAATAAATTTCACAGAAAGGCAAAAGCAGACAATACCGTTCAATAAAGATAATTCCCTTTGAAATCGCAGCGGCCGTTGAAAGACGGTCGCTTTTTTATTTTCTTCGTTTGTGAAAATCATTAGATATCTGTTGGTTAAATTATTCTACTTTGAAAAAGTACAATTTAACTGTGACATCAGGTATTAAAGTAGTTTATTCCATATCTCTGATCGGCCAAAAAATGCCCCATGTGATAAGCCCCATCATTCGCC
>JBDTJV010000606.1:0-3863 GCA_039935675.1 Ginsengibacter sp.
ATCAGTGGAATTCCGCCATGGATACAAATGTATTTTGATGAGCTTGAAAAGAAAACTGGTAAAAAAATAAAAGATATTTTTCCAAATTTTAGTCTTCTTGTACAGGGAGGCGTAAATTTTGAACCATACAAGTCTAAACTTTTTGAAAGCATTGGGAAAAAAATTGATACTATAGAATTGTATCCTGCAAGTGAAGGATTTTTTGCCTTCCAGGATAGCCAGAACGAAGAAGGATTGTTGCTAAATACTGATAGTGGGATTTTTTATGAGTTTGTGCCTGTTGACGAAATCAATAAAGAAAGCCCAACACGCCTTACTTTGAAGCAGGTAGAACCCAATAAGAATTATGTATTGATAATAAGCAGCAATGCTGGTTTGTGGGCCTATAATATTGGGGATACTATAAAATTTGTTTCCTTGAATCCATATCGTATCCTGGTAACAGGAAGAGTAAAACATTTTATTTCTGCTTTTGGAGAGCATGTAATTGCAGAAGAAGTAGAAGATGCGTTAATGGAAGCAGCTGATTCGGAAAATATAAGGATAACTGAATTTACCGTGGCGCCGAATATTTCATCCACAGGGGAAAAAAGCTTTCATGAATGGTTTATAGAATTTGAAAATCTTCCGGAAAGTATCAATCGTTTTGCTCAAAAGATCGATGATAATCTGAGGAAAAAGAATATTTATTACGACGATCTTATTAAAGGAAATATTCTGCAACAATTGAGAATCCAGGTTTTGCAAAAGAACGCTTTCATTAATTATATGAAAAGCGTGGGGAAATTGGGCGGACAAAATAAAGTACCACGCCTGAGCAATGATCGCAAACTCGCTGCTGCGTTGCAAAAATGGGTAAAACAAAAAACTGCAAAAACGCTTGGATAGACTGTAATATTTTATGTTACAAAATCGCGTAGATCCATTTGGGAATTTAAAAAAAACAACCGCACGCGGTCATTGGATGGGCAATCGGGGTGTTCTTCATAATGACCAGCAACAAATAATTCGCTTTTTTAAATTAAAAGCCTGGATAACATGCAAGCTTGAATTTAATGGGAGAAAAAGACAGGTCATGGCGCCAAATCGCTACACCGAACTTTTTTTCCTGGACGAAGCCACATCTTTTGCAGCGGGCCACAGGCCATGTTTTGAATGCAGAAGGGCCGACTACCAGAAATTCAAATCACTTTGGCTTAAAGGAAATCCGGAATACGGTTTTAATGAAAAAACACCTGTTAAAAAAATAGATGATATCCTCCATTTGGAAAGAATTGACAGGAATAAAACTGACCTAGTTTTCGAACAAAAGAATGACTCTATTCCAAATGGTTCTTTTGTTTTGTATGAAAAAAATCCATACCTGGTTTTTAATGAACAAATCTATCTCTGGTCACCATTTGGTTATAGTAAGCCGGTTTGTATACCGGCAATTAGTAAACTTACAATGCTTACTCCAAAATCTTTGATCAATACTTTTCGGGCTGGTTATGAGCCACAAATTGCTTTTCCTTAATCTTAATTTTTTTTTGCCAGGGACTGATTACCGCCATTAATATTCAATTATCTCTTTAAAAATTAAATTATAAATCATTGATAATTGTTGATTTACTATCAGAGCGAGTAAATAAAATGGAGTTCTTCACAAATTCAGGATTCAATTATTCACAAAAAATTTTACATAAAAATCTGTCCATATCATAAATATTGCATTATTTTTGCCCTCTCAATTAAAAAAATACAATACAGGCCTTGAAAAAAAATATTCTAAATAATTTCTTTTCCCCGGCAACGGTATATTTTACGCGACGTGGATGCTGATAGGCCGAGCAGTAGAAAACCGCCCCTATCAGTGAAAAAAAATCCCCCGAAGCCTTTCCCTTTTTTTTAAAAATTAAATTTTTTGCAAATTGGAACAATCAAATATTATTGTTCGCGTTGCAATTCCTGCTGATATAAGTTATGCGTCTATAATTACAGACGAAATGGCTTCGTCTGCAAAAGCAAGAGGCACAGGAATTGCCAAACGTTCTCCTGAATATATTTCCCAGAAAATAAATGAAGGAAAAGCTGTAATAGCCGTTACTAAAGAAAATCAATGGGTCGGTTTCTGCTATATCGAAGCCTGGGGGCATGAAAAGTTTGTCGCCAACAGCGGGCTAATTGTTGCGCCGGAATTTCGCAAAACTGGTATCGCTAAAAGTATCAAACAAAGGATATTTGCGCTATCCCGCGAAAAATATCCCACCGCGAAGATCTTCGGACTCACAACGGGACTTGCCGTCATGAAAATAAATAGTGATTTGGGATATGAACCGGTTACTTATTCGGAACTTACCGATGATGACAATTTCTGGGCCGGCTGTAAAAGTTGTGTGAATTATGATATTCTCATTAGTAAGGAAAGAAAAAATTGTTTTTGTACAGCAATGCTTTACGATCCTAAAGATCATTATACACCAGAAGAGACGGCTACGGATTTTAAGAAAAAATCGAAGTTATATGAGAGGTTTATGCGGCGGAAAAAGAATAAATTTATCAGCTATTTTAAAAATAAAAAATTGGAAAAAACCAAATCGATATTAGGGTTTTTTCTTCATCTCTAAATTCTGGATTTAATGAGTAAAAAAGTAGTAATTGGTTTTAGCGGAGGATTAGATACTTCCTATTGTGTTAAGTACTTTACTGAGGAATTGGGTTACGAAGTTCACAGCATTATTGTAAATACGGGAGGATTTTCAAATGAAGAATTAGAACAAATTGAACAGCATGCAAAAAACCTCGGAGTCGCGTCTCACACAGCAGTTGATGCTACCCAAAGTTATTATAATGACATAGTGAAATATTTGATTTTCGGAAATGTCTTAAAAAACAATACATATCCTTTAAGTGTAAGTGCAGAGAGGGTTTCACAAGCATTGCATATTGCGGAGCATGTAAAAAAAATTGGAGCAGATGCAGTGGCTCACGGTAGTACAGGCGCAGGTAATGACCAGGTAAGATTTGACATGATCTTTCATATTATGATCCCCGGAATAGAGATTATTACACCTATTCGCGATAGGCAACTTTCAAGACAGGAAGAGATAGATTATTTGAAATCAAAAGGAGTGAAAATGAATTTTGAAAAATCAGTTTATTCTATTAACAAAGGATTATGGGGAACAAGCGTAGGCGGTAAGGAAACCTTGTCTTCAAAAGGGATGCTACCTGAGGAAGCGTGGCCAACTCAATTGAGTAAACAAAACCCTGAAGAAATAAAATTGCACTTCGAAAAAGGAGAATTGAAAGGAATAAATGATCAAAAATTTGATTATCCGGTAAAGGCAATTCAATACTTGCAAAGTATAGCAGGACCTTTTGCGATCGGGCGCGATGTACATGTGGGCGATACCATCATTGGCATCAAAGGAAGAGTTGGGTTTGAAGCAGCAGCTTCTATCTTAATTATCAAAGCACATCATGCATTGGAAAAGCATGTACTTACAAAATGGCAATTAACTTTAAAAAGCCAGTTGGCAGATTTTTATGGAAATTGGTTACATGAAGGGCAATTGCTTGATCCGGTAATGCGCGATATTGAAGCATATTTTATTTCTTCGCAGGAGAATGTGACCGGGGATGTTTTCATTCAATTAATGCCTTACCGTTTTCATATTCTTGGCATCGAATCTTCTTTTGATCTGATGAATAGTAAGTTTGGAAAATATGGCGAAATGAATACTGGCTGGAGCGGACAAGATGTGAGAGGCTTCAGTAAAATTTTTGGCAATCAGACAGCGATCTATCATGCTGTAAAAAACAGCTCAAATGAAAAATAAAGTAAGGGTAGGAATTATTGGTGGAGCGGGTTATACCGGCGG
>JBDTJV010000607.1:0-2855 GCA_039935675.1 Ginsengibacter sp.
TTTTCTTTATTATAAACCATCTGGGGAATCTTTTGAGAATAATAATCAGCGGTTACCCCCACTTCTATAGCAGAAATAATTTCATTAAAAGCCCCATAGTCAAATCTTACGGCTGCTTTTGCGTAAAGCCCTGGCGTAACGGTCAATTCATTCCAACCTTTGCCTAAGTTCGGCCCACCAAGGATAGTACCTGTTAAAAACTGTGCGCTGTCAGGGGAATTGTATTTCACATACGTATAAGTATTTCCCGTGAGTACTTGCACATAATAGGGCCGCAAAAGAGCTACAGCAAGTCCGCCACCATAATTGGCAGTAATAGCAACCCCGTTTTTATTAGCCTTGTTTCCCAAAAGTTGTTGTTGCTGTACCCCTAATTTTATAGGATAAAAAAAGTTTTCTTTCCCATATATATAAGGAACAGAATTGGAGTATAGGCTGTTGAGCTTTTCTTCTTTTACACTTTTGCGTTCGCTGATCTCTAATTGATAAAGAGTTGATTTTTTAATAGAACTGGCGCGGCCTAATTCAAAAAAAACGCCATAGCCATCACTGATAAGCTTTGCACCAAATAGAAAACTCTTTTTATAAGTGATCACGCCCTCCTCTTCTTGTTTGGCCGCTTCATTTACACGATCTCTTTTCTCCTGCTGGCGGTCTCTCCGGGTATCTTGAGAAAAAGAATAAACAGAGGTTGAAAGAAATACCAGGAGACAAAATATTTTTCGCATTTGTAGTTGTTGTATTAGTGCTGTAAATTTATACAAAAATAGTACAATGACTGCATCAATAATATATAAAGGAAATTTGCGTTGTGAGGCTGAACACCTTCAAAGTAAATCTACCATTCAGACCGACGCGCCAACAGACAATCTCGGAAAAGGTGAACGGTTTTCGCCAACTGATTTACTGTGTGTTTCGCTCGCAACCTGCATGCTGACTACAATGGGAATCAAAGCAAGCGATATGAACGTAGACCTTAGTGAATCTAAAGCCGACGTAACCAAACACATGGCAGCAGACCCAAGGCGGGTTTCTAAAATTGAAGTTTCAGTCACTTTGCCTTCAAAAACAGGTGAAAAAGAAAGGTTAATTTTAGAAAGAACAGGTAACAATTGCCCGGTGGCAAAAAGTGTACATCCGGATATTAAATTGATTTTGAATTATCATTGGAGTATCTAGCTAATTCACTCAATTGCTGATTATCTAATTGAAGAAATTCAATTTCCAAGATATTAGTTTGTTTACTGTACGATATTATCCTGACGGTTAAACAAACTGAAATTTTTCATTATGACATCCGCTAATCATCAGATTCTATAAATTAAAATGCTTTTAACATTGAATTGCCAATTGCGCATTGCAGGCAAAGTTTAGGACCACAATATTCGTTCTTCAATTGGATGAAAGCCTGGGAATCGAAAGCATTTTTGTTGGAATACTTTAAGTTTTCAAATCCCCTGGTAATTACATTTTTTTCAGGAGCAATCTCTTCCAGCCATTGAATGGCCTTTTCTTTATACCATTCTTCCTTACTGTGAAGCCCATAAGAAAAAAGGATGGGCACAATGGTATTAATGATAAGGTTATCTACCATCTGCTTTCCCAATTTTTTCACGTGGTATTCTGTTTCTTGATCAAACACATAATGGTAATGCCAGTAATCGTTTGCCTCTAAATCAAACATCTTCTTTACTTCAGAAACAGATTTGGTTTCTTTTATTTTTGAAAATAAATGTTCGCTGTTATGGATCAGCATTGCTAATTGCGCAATCCTGATCGTTGGAAAATTCGCTGGTCGCATTCTCAGGAACAATAATTCTCCATCAACGGGTTTCAAATTGTATTTTTTCTGGTAAAATGCATATTCCTTCTGAAGCATCTGCGGATATTTTCCATCAAAATCCTTTTCTAATAAACCAGCCTGGCCGAATAACATTGCTTCAAGTTGAATGATACTGCTTTTATGTTTTGCCAAAATATTTAAGGGCAGTGATTGCGCAATTTTTCTAAAAATTTCAGTATTCACTTTTAATCCGAAATTGGCGGCAATCAGCCACCAAAAAGTTTCCTCCCAATGAAAATGTGTCTGCTCCAGGATCTGCAAAATATGTTTTGATTTATCGAGCAATCTTTCAGCTACCAGTCGCTGTTTCCAGCTGGTAAAAGAAAGTTCAGAAAGATTATGAACCAGTTTTTCGCAAGGAATAAATTGCGATGATTGCAACAGGAGCGAATATTTTTCCAATAATAATTTAGAGACCCTGCTTTTTAATTCAAGCGTTGGCAAATGACTACCGTTGCCATCTCTAATTTCGAGGTCATGGGTCCATACAATATGTAGAATTATATTATTGTAATTATTATCAGAAGAATGGTGGTGCAGATTCCAGTGCGAGGAATTTACGTGCAGTTCAATATTACCAGCCCACAAAGTATCATTAATCTTTACTTTTGCTTCAGTAAAATCGGGGCCCTGGTTTACATTATGAGTACCCGGATGAATCACAGAAATCCGATCACCATTTGTGCTGAGCAACTGATTACTGTTGTAATGTTGAAACTTCCAGATGTATTGTAGTATTTCTTCTTTCATAGCAGTAAATGAAATTTGGTGAAAACAGTTTTTTAAAAATAATAAATTTACCTGAAGGATGAAAATCCTTTTATTTAAAAAGAAAAATGAAAAGGAAAAAATAAATTATTTGGATTTTCCCTTTACTTTTGAAAACTATTTTGAAAAAGTTCATTTGAATTGTTCTTAATTGAGATGCCCGGGTGGCGAAATTGGTAGACGCACTGCCTTCAGGTGGCAGCGTTCGCAAGGATGTGCTGGTTCGAATCCAGTCCCGGGCACA